>DATHIE010000001.1:0-2298 GCA_035316905.1 Chryseolinea sp.
GTCTTAGTTTTATCCGCATGGATACCTGGGCCGACGATCATAATATCATCAATTATTATAAGGGGTTTGGATTCTGTTTTATTGAAGACTTCAACACGCCGAATATCCCGGAATTGCCAGTTCATAACAGGAACATTCCTCTCGCCCTACTTGAATACAACGTGAGTGAAAGGCATAAGATATAGAGCAAATTCCATTAACGCTGCACGCCTCTGTGAGATCACCTTATGTCCCTTTAACCTTATCTTTGTCTCTGTAACGGTACCTTACACCCTTAATACCCTATTCCCTTATACCTTATACTTCTAATCTCATGAAGATCTGCGGTGCACAAACGAAACCAGTTACAGGAAACATTGAGGCAAACATCGAAATGCATCTTTTATTCATCGACAGCGCGATATCAAGTGGTGCTGATCTCATTATTTTCTCCGAGCTGTCGTTGACAGGATATGAACCAACTCTGGCAAGAAAGCTGGCAACCCGGACAGACGATGAACGGTTTGATGTGTTTCAAAAAATTAGTAACGAACGCATGGTCAGCATCGGCGTTGGTGTTCCGACTATAAGCGGCGACCGCGTCTTTATTAGCATGGTTCTCTTTCAGCCTAACAAGCCGCCGCTCGTATATTCCAAGAAATATATACATCCGGATGAAGAACCTTTTTTTGTTTCGGGTGTCAACTTTCCAAGTCTAATAGTTAACGATACATCTATTGGTCTTGCTATATGTTATGAGCTTTCAATACCGGAACATATCAGCTCCGCTCACAAAAGCGGCGCACAAGTCTATGTGGCAAGCGTGGCAAAATTCGCGAAGGGCGTTGAGAGTGCAGTAAAGACTTTGTCGGATATCTCCATCCGGTATTCCATTCCAACTCTGATGGTAAATGCTGTAGGGCCAGCCGACAACGGCATGTGTACCGGAAACTCTTCAGTGTGGAACAGCAAAGGGCAGCTTGCCGGACAATTAGGAAGTTCAACAGAAGGAATAATTGTCTACAACACCGTATCCGGAGAGATTGTTGAAAAAACCATATAAAAGCTCGAAACAAATCGAACAAATAACAAAAAGGAATTGATAAATTTACTCTTACCAACTGATGTCAGCAGATGAGAAAACTTGTTTTATTCATGCATGTCTCGCTCGATGGTATGAAAAGTAAACCGCCATCCTTGAAACAAACGCCAAAAACCTCGACGTAAAAAACGCAAGCGTGCAAAAATCTGAGGAAAGTTGGAAGGTATTTTGGCAGAACCAGTCACACTCATTTGACGAGGTGATGAAGGTGAGCACTTCCTATTTCGCCCGCCAGTTCGTTGAGAAATTTAAGATCAAATCAAGCGATGAAATATTTGACTATGGCTGCGGCCCCGGGTTTCTGGCAGATTCACTTGCAACATTCAAAGTTAAGACGACGGGAGCCGATATAAATCCATCCTTTGTTGAGCAATGCAGAAAGAACCACCCTCAGTCCAAAACCTTCCTTATCACCACCGAAACGGATTCAAACCAGAAAATACTAAACGAAAATCTCAATGGCGAAAAGTTTGATTTTATCATTGTACTGAGTATTTCACAATATCTTGAAAACGTGAACTCGCTGGAAAGGATCATTCGCTTGTTAAAAGGTTATCTCAACGATAAGGGGAAAATAATCATTGCCGATGTTGTCGATCCAAAGACCTCAGCACTACGCGACTTGATTGCGATAAAATTTCAATGTATCAGGTCCGGCAAGTTGATAGCTTTTGTCCGCTTCTTTTTCTACCTCCTTTTCTCCAATTATAGGCGTATTTCCCGGAGCGTACATTTGCTTCATATTTCAGAAGAAAACATGAAAGATATTGCAAGTAATACGTCGCTTCGATGTGAGAAAGTAAAGGGGTTAACATTGCACCCAACCCGTACTAACTATTGCTTGTACCGATAACGTGATGGCCATTCCGACTTGATTATCCCACATATCTGTGGATCAAGTCATTCCGACCATGTCAAATACAAAATAAGATTTCAGAAAACGGTTTCCCTTTCTTAGTTTTCGACAAATCTATCATACTGGAAAATGATAAAACTGCATTCAATTAAAACCAAACTAACAATTGCCCTATTAATCAGCATTGTAATTTCTTGTAAAGAAAGTCCACCGAAGGAGCCTCCGCTCGTCGTTCGTGAAGATCCGGCCAAAAGCGCGGCCAACGCCGCGGAAATAAGAAAGAATACCCCGGCACAGCTTGCTGAGGGATTGACCCTCACGTTATGGGCATCCGACTCCCTTGCACCTGATCCTGTTGCTA
>DATHIE010000002.1:0-2762 GCA_035316905.1 Chryseolinea sp.
CGATATTCCGGAAGTTTAAGGTTGTTAAGCAATACATCAATACTTGCTCCCGCTATTTTCGCGGGTTCGACAAGAGGTCGTGCGGGGTACGTAACACGATAGACCCTTCCATGAACGTGATCACGCAACGGGTCTCGTGCATTATGTTGCATATGTCCAATCAAGACGTTGTGCCAATCTGCGATATACAGCGAACCATCAGGCGCGATCTCCATATCTACGGGCCTAAAGTTCAAGTCAGATGACTGAACGAGGTCCTGACGGTGTCTACTTTTATAACCGGTACCATCATCGACCACGGTGTGTTGCTTAGTCCCCAGGAATCCAATGGTATTATTAATAAGCAAGTCACCTTGTACTTCATCCGGAAAATGACGGCTGTAAATAAATTCGAGGCCGCTTGTCGGACGTACTTTGTGTTTCTCTTCGATCAGGTTTTCGGATTTATGAGTACTGACGCCATACCTCGGTTTCACTGACCCAGGCATCATCCATCTAACGTCAGGGCCGGAAGTTTCAGCAAAGAAATTCTCGCCCCATTCATCAAATGTAATTCCCCACGGGTTTGGAATTGCTAATTGCGCAGTTCGTTCGAGCTGGCGTCGTTTTGGATTGAAGCGGTAAAAACCACCGTTGGTTGCACGAACGGGACCATAAGAGGTTTCAACATTAGTATGCAAGAAAACACCTTCTCCCATGTAAATAGCACCAGACGGATCTGCCGTGTACACATGATGAGCGTGATGCGTATCGTGATCATCAAAACCACTTAACAGAATTTCTTTCTTGTCTGCTTTGTCGTCTCCATCTGTATCCAATAACAACACCATGTTTGTCCCCTGAGAGACATAAACACCTTCGGGCGCAAGTTCAAAACCCACAGGAAGGTGCAATCCTTCCGCAAAAATTATTTGCTTGTCCGCTTTTCCATCTCCGTTTGTGTCTTCGAGTATAATGATCTTGTCATTGGGTTTACTATCGCCAGGTCGATAATGCGGATAGGTAGGCATGGTAGCAATCCAAAGACGACCCTTATTATCAAAGGTAATCTGAACTGGCTTTACCAAGGCACTGAATTCTTTCTCCGAAGCATAAAGTTCAATCTTATAGCCAGGAGGAACTTTCAGTTTGCTCAAAGCATCTTGCCCAGACAAGTAACTCAGACTTCCGTTTTTCTTAGGATCAAAATTGGTCTCGACAGGAGGAAGCACCGTGGTTTTTGCATCTGCAGCGACAAGATCCATTTTTTCTCCTTTTGCCGCACGCCAGATAGCCGTATCGCGTATTGCAGTCATCTCGCGGATCTTAACCAATTCCGCCGGATAATTATCAGGACCAAAGGGATCGTAGCGCCGGCCAAAAACGTGAACACCATTCGGAATCTTGAAATCATTATGCCACATCCAATTTTTTTCAAGAACGGCATCGTGAACCAACTCCCGATTAACCTCATCTTCAGTCTTGGATTCGCCGAAGACCTCGTCAGCGAGCAACGTTGAAAACTTTCGATATCCAGAATCATCTAGCTGCGAGCCGTCTATTGTTACCACATCGGCTGCGCTCTTCATCCATTCCGTGGAAGGGTGGAAAGCATCTACAAACAGAACGTGATTTTTCTCAGCTACATCCTTCATTGCGTCCGTATACATAGTAAGCCGTGTATTTTCCAGCATCCCGTCCGGCAGGTCAAACTTGTCAGACAGGTCCTCGAACGCGATAGGAGACACAATTGCCAGCTGTGGCGGAGTAACGCCGTTATACTTCTGGCCTAGTGTATGTTTAATGAATGCATCCAACTCGGCTTTGTAGTTCTCAATTCCTTCGGCTCCCCGAAACGATTCATTGTATCCAAAGCAAGCTATGATGATATCTGCTTTAAGGCGTGAAAGCCATTCATCTTCCGTTTCAAAATGTCCTTCGCTTCCCGATTTGTTCGCGAGTTCTGTCTGAAATTTTTCAGCGCCAGGGAACGCCCACGGTGACATGCGACCTGAATGAGGTCTGAAGCCAGGCGTATTACCTCCATCACACATGTTCCTGATGTAGAGCAAACTGTCCGGAAACCTAAGGTGCATTTCGGTTTCGAAATGACCGAAGTTCATCATCCGCGAACAAAGGTTGTTGCCTATCAGAACAATGTGAGAACCATTCTTAATTCGCGGCCTTGCGTTAGTAAAACCGTTTTTGTCAGGAGTGCATTGAACGGCAAACAGAATGATGATGGAGAACAACAACATTCCATTGAGCATGGATTTGGACGACGGGGTTCTGGTCATAGAACAAGATGAAAATAAATTAGTTAATACAATACCGCCTTTTGCGTATTCCGGCGAGTCATTGCGTTACATTTTAATGAACGGTCGAGAACGCTGATGACTGCCACCCTGAGAAGCATAATACTTTTTTCCCGCGGATTTTCGCAGATTAAGTTGCACGCGGATTTTCGCAGAGGTTTTAAGTACAGGCACAGTTTTCTCCGTTCTGTATGGCAGTTTCTACTTCTGAATTACAATTCCGTCATATTCTTTCAGTTCGTCAAGTGAAAATTTAATGCGGCCATCTTCCCATCTGAAATCGATTGACTCTTCAGTAGTTATGGAGAAAACCCTTGATGGCTTGAAGTCGCTCTTCAAACTGATGGAAACATTGTGAACACTAAGCGGCTCAAAATAAGTATTCCCACTAAAGCCGGTGAGATTCACCAGATGTAGTATCATTCCATCCGTTGACGACGAATTGAGATTTTCCGGTTTATTCTCTGA
>DATHIE010000003.1:0-9077 GCA_035316905.1 Chryseolinea sp.
CTGCTGCACTATTTGCAAAAGACCTGGCACAGGGAGTAATATCCGGAAGAGTAACAGATGACACAGGCGTTCCTTTGCCCGGCGTTAATATTATTATCAAAAGCACAACAATTGGAACTACGACTGATGCAGAGGGAAAGTTCCGCCTTACCATTGAACACGAAAACTCCATTCTGATTTTCAGTTTTATTGGATTTCAAATACAGGAAATCAATATCGCAGGCAGAACTGAAATTGATGTCTGGCTACAGCCCGACATAAAATCACTCGAGGAGATTGTTGTCGTAGGATACGGTACGCAGAAAAAGTCGGACTTAACAGGCTCAGTGGGAACTGTGAAAGCTGAAGAAATTCAAGATCGTCAATCACCATCGGTGGCGCAGGCTTTAGCGGGAAGAGTAGCAGGCGTATCAGTTACCGTGAATTCAGGTCGTCCGGGTGGCCAATCCAACGTCAGGATCCGTGGCTATAGCTCCATCAGTACTTCCAACAATCCATTGTACGTAGTCGATGGCGTGATAATGCCCGTGGCAACTCAGACCGATGGCTCATATTCATTGAACAACGCAATTGACAATATCAATCCATCCGACATTGCTTCGATAGAAGTTTTGAAAGATGCTTCATCAACTGCCATTTACGGGGCAAGAGGCGCAAACGGTGTGATCATCATAACAACCAAAAGGGGAAGTTCAACCGGAGGAAAGGTTACCTATGACATGCAGTTGAGCGTACCCACAATTGGCCCACAGCGTGTCGAAATGTTGAACGCACAGGAATTTTTGGACATTGAACAAAAAGGATGGGACAATATAAAACTATACGATCCTGCAGGATGGAATCCAACCGGTGGACCCAATGGAACCGGCTCACACTCTTCTGGCAGACAAGACCCTAAGGATGCACGCGCGGCACTTACTGACATCGGTATCTATTCATTATTCGATCCCAATGGAAATCCTATCTACGATACAGATTGGTTGAAAGAAACCACACAGCAAAAGCTATCACAAAATCACCAACTTGCGGTAACAGGTGGGAATAATGAAAATAGCTATGGGGTATACCTTGGATATAGAGATGATAATGGTTTGTTGATGAATTCATACCTCAAGAGGTATTCTGCTCGGTTTGTGATGGACAACCAGGTGAAGTCGTGGTTAAAGATTGGAGGAACGCTTGGATACAATAATCAGCAGGAGAATATTGTAGATTTTGGTACAGGAGGTCTAAACGTTGTTCGGATGATTACAGAAGCGCTTCCGATTCTACCCGTTCAATATTCAAACGGAATTTATTCGCACAATAAAAATTATTCCGCTTCGATAGAAGGAGGTCAGAATCCTGTTGATCAGATCGTTCACAATACGTACGAGCTTCTAAGTCAGAACATGCTCGGAAACATTTATGCCAATTTCAGACTTGCAGAAGGACTTGAGTTTCGTTCTATAGTAGGAGTAAATATTTGGGAACGTGAGCGTCAGCGGTACAACGGACGCCCAGCCCCACAAACACCGACGTACGTAAATTCTGCGAATGAAAGAGGTACGGCGAGAGTGCGCAACGATCGTGAAACGCTGTGGTCGTTTGAGAACTATCTGACTTACAACAAGAAATTCGGTGAGGTGCATTCGCTAACGGCCATGTTAGGTGCATCGGTTCAGGAAACAAGCACATATTTCTTCCAGGCTAGTTCACGAAATTTTATCACCGATTTTTTTCAAACCAACAATATCGGTGGTGCCCAGGATTTTGCGGTTGATTCTCCTCCAATAAGTTCCGGAGGAACGAAATTCGCATTCAATTCTTATTTCGGAAGAATCAATTACGGCCTGATGGATAAATATTTACTTACCGTTACAGGACGTGCGGATGGATCTTCAAAATTTGGTGAATCCAATAAGTATGCCTTCTTCCCTTCAGCGGCGCTTGCCTGGCGAATTTCCGAGGAATCATTCCTGGAAGGGAACTCGGTAATATCAAATTTGAAACTTCGTACGAGCTATGGGCTAACTGGTAACTCAGAAATTCTCCCCTATTCATCTCTCTCGTCATTGAGAACGGTAACTGGTGTTGTGAATAACGCACGTGTTGTCGGTGTTGCTACTAACCGTCTTGGCAATCCCGATGCACAGTGGGAAAAGACAGTTCAATCCGATATCGGTATTGAAATTGGCCTACTGAACAATCGGATTTCTATTGAGGCCGATGTCTACTATCGAAAAACAACTGACATGCTGTTGTCTGCACCCCTCCCCGTTACGTCCGGTTATGATGTCATCACCCGAAATGTTGGAAGCATGGAGAACAAGGGATTCGAGTTGACTTTGAATACAGAGAACATTTCAAACAATGATTTCGTGTGGACTACATCTTTCAATTTCGCTTTGAACAGAAATAAAATCCTGCAGTTAGCTAACCCGGCGCCGATCTTCGGTGTGGGTAATCCTAATTTTACTAACCAGACGGGGGTGATTATGGAAGGTCAGCCTGTAGGGTCTTTCTGGGGACTCGTCAGACTGGGAACCTGGGGAACGGATGAAACAGCAGAGGCAGCATTGTATGGGTCAAATACATATCGCGGAACGGGCAAGCCTTTGTTACCGGGGGATGTAAAGTACCTTGACGTAAATGAAGACCACGCTATTAATGATCTCGACCGGATGATAATTGGAAATGGTAATCCGGATTTTTATGGCGCTTTCATCAACAACATCAAGTACAGGTCCTTTGATTTGCTATTGGACCTTCAATATTCCTATGGCAATGATGTCCTGAACATGACAAAACACTCAGGCGAAGATCGTACCGGACTCGCCAATAGTTATAAGTCGGTATTAGGCGCGTGGACTCCTGAAAATCAGAATTCCGATGTGGCAGCCACCAGGGATTCAAAGGCGGGATACGTGTCAAACGTGGATACACACTGGGTAGAAGATGGTTCATTTTTGCGCGGCCGGAATCTTGTGCTTGGTTATACGCTACCAGGTTCGGCAACAGAAACGCTGAAGCTTAGCAGAGCTCGCGTCTACGTTTCAGTTCAAAACTTTTTCCTGCTCACCGAATTCACCGGTAACGATCCGGAGGTGAGCACCTACACAAATCCGTTTTCGCAGGGACAAACGTTTTTTGATTATCCCAAGCCGACGGTTTATATGTTTGGTTTGAGCATAGGGTTATAAATGGTATCAATTAAATGACCGACAAAATGAAATTCACAATAATATATATAAGTAAGTTCATCCTTTGTTTAGCACTTCTTATAACCGCGGGCTGTTCAGACCTCCTAAATGAAGAAGACCCTTCGAACATCGCACCGACTACATTCTTCACAGTTCCCGAAGACGCCGAATCGGCAGTTTATGGCATTTATGAAAACCTAAGGTTCCATGGGGACGGCGCTGGAATTTTTGTTTCCAACTTTCAAATGTTGGATGCTCTCAGCGGAACTGCCGAGACTGAAACGGGACAGAACTCCGATTTGAACACGTTGTATAGTTTCCAACATACAGGTGACAACCTACTTTTGACGCAGTGGTGGCGACAATTATATGATGGCATTTCTAACGCAAATCTCGCCATTGCAAAAATTCCGGAGATTCCATTGATACAACCGGCAAATACACAGAAGTGGGTGGGACACGCAAAATTCCTCAGGGCACTCCACTATTTCTGGCTGGTGAGGCTTTGGGGAGATGTACCATTGATAACAGAACCAATTTATACATGGGATGATCCAAACGTAAACGCACCTCGCGCCTCTTCCGAAAGTGTTTATGCGTTAATTGAATCTGATCTTGCTGAAGCTGAGGCTGCGGGCTTTCCGATGACAGACGCATCAGGTTTGGCTTCACAGGCTGCTGTTAAATCTCTCATGGCTAAAGTCTATTTAACGATGGCCGGTCAGCCCTTGAATAAAGGTGCGGCATATTATCAAAAGGCCGCTGCTAAGGCAAAGGAGGTAATAGATTATGCCAATGCGAATACGGGAAAAATCGCACTCTTTCCAACGTACGATGATCTTCACAATCCGGCGATGGAAAATACACTGGAACATCTTTTTATGATTCAGTACGCCGTGGGTATTGCCAATGCTGGTTACCAGGACAAATTTCTTCCGAACAATACAAATATCACCGCATCTGGCGAGGTAGGCACTACTGTGCCAACAACCGCCTTCCTCGCTACGTATGAAGTGGGCGATAAGAGAACAGAAGAAAAAGGATTTTACTTCAAGGACTACTTTCTAGGAGGCGGAACGGGTGCGCCAATCACGCTGAACAGATTTTATATCTACAAACATTTTGATACTCCCGCTAATGGCGCACCACCTCCGGGTGTAGCCGGCACGGGAAATTCCGGACTCAATTATCCGTTGATTCGCTACGCTGAAGTATTATTGATCTATGCAGAGGCGCAAAACGAAAGTTCGGGTCCTGACCTTGACGCCTACAATGGATTGAAGGCGATCCGCGACCGCGCGAATCTGGTAACACAAGATATTGGTACATTCAATCAGTCGACATTCAGAGATGCCATACTTAGAGAACGCTGGCATGAGTTCAGCTACGAAGGCTTAACCTGGTTTGATATGATACGTCTTCGCAAAGTATATGATGTTGGTACCAACACCTTTATCGACTTTGCAGGAGCTGCGATGAATGGTGCAACATTGCAAGCGAAGCACACCTTGCTTCCACTTCCGGCGGCCGACTTCAGAAATAATCCAAACCTGAGTCCGAACAATCCAGGTTGGTAAAAGATAAAATTGGTTGATTAAAAGATCCCTCTGGCTCCTTAAGTGGAGCAGGGATTTCTGTATAAATGGATTGGTGGTTTAACCCTTCTTATTGCCGCCCGCTTATCGTATGAGTTCTATAAATCCCCTTTTTTCCAGCCTTTTTGATCCGGACTTAATGGAAATCAAATAGAAGTACGTACCGGTCGGTACCTGGCCCCCACTTAGATTTGTGCCTCCCCAGGCCACCTTAACATTATCATAATTGGTAGCGCTAAAAATCAATCCACCCCAGCGATCAACAATGTCTACTTCATTGTCCTTGAACGTTTCTAGATTACCTATGTGCCATACATCGTTTAATCCATTGTCGTCGGGAGTAACTACGTTACCTATATCAATTTCTATTTCCCTTTCGGAAACTATAACGTTGAAGGAACAATACGAAGAATTGCCGGCCTCGTCAGTAGCTGTGTATTCAATTTTTGTGGTCCCTACTTGAAACTCTCCTGGCTGATGTGAACCTGTCAGTATGACCTCACCACATGGCACTGATGCAGTCGGTATCACCCAATCTGCAGTGGCGACATTCGCTTCGTTTCCTTTTAGCACTATGTCGATCGGACAATTTGAAATTATAGGTACAGCAGCCAAGTTATCCACGACATTAACCGTGAATGAACAAGTGACCGTATTGCCGGAAGGATCCCGTGCAGTATACGTTACGGTTGTTTCGCCTTTCGGAAAGGGAGTTCCCGGAGCGTGGGTCCATGTAAAGGATGATACATTACAATTATCAGAAGCGGTCGGCGGATTCCAACTGACAATTTGTATGCAACCTGGTCCTGTCATATTGATCACCTGATTCGAGGGGCACCCCGCAATGACTGGAAGCGTTGTCTCGGATGAACACGGATTATTTATTTGGGCGCAAAAATCGCCACCTGAACAACCCGATCCATCATCGTCACAATCCGAGGGATCAGCTTGGATGTTGGGGCAGCCACTAGGTCCACAATCCAAACAACCATTGTTGGAATTCTTAAAATTATCGTCGACTGTCACAGTTCCGGTCCCTGACCATACCAAGGTGAAAAGTTCGTTGTCAAAATTATGATCGATATTTAAAGTTCCATTTACTACTATTTCGAAGACGCAAGGATTAGCTGATGTACATCCTCCATTTTTGGAATGTAAATGAAAATCGTCGTCTATATTGACCGTAACACCCACAGGTATTATTATCTTTCCACTCCCTTCGGCGTCGACGTGTAAATTTCCTGTAATATTGATGACCGCAGGAGCATCGAACGTGAACGTATCTCCATTATTCATATTGATGCTTTTCCCCAATTCCAAATCACCTACAGAAGACCCACCGCAGGTATTGCTGAAATTGCGGAGCGCTACGCCGGGAAAATCCACCTCACAATTTTGGGATACGGCTGGTAAATTGTAATTAACGAAAACTATAACCAGGCAAATCCCAAAGGAAATAGTCGGTCGAGTTTGATACATAAATTTATTCTTCGTCGAATAGAAATTTCGTGGGTAGAAGCGTTGTAGTTCTTATTAGTAAAAAATGTTGGAAATAATAGATTCCAGGACATACAAGGTCCATTAAACAATTCCCGCATCTACGGCTGACTAGACATCATAAAAGTACAACGAAAGTGAGCGATGTCTCATGCGATATATTAGAAATCAGTACATGATAGTAATCAGGCCAATGCAATTGTGAGAAGCCATTTTTCATGGTTAATTAAGGACTATACGCGGGGGCAGCGTAGAAAATAGTCCACAATCGCATAGTGGAAACGTTGGATTGTCGACAGAACTTTACATGGATCCGTAGGGATAATCAAAGGACGAATAGCAAGAAATAATTACAAACAAGAGAGTCTATAAACAAAGTTGCAAACAGAACTCATGTGTCGAAAAATTAATTATGTTATCCAGTGATGGACAATGATTTTCTTAATGATGAGCGGGAACTCACACATTCGGTATCTCCTCTCCACAGGAGTCTTTAGACCAGCGGACTATTATCCTGATAACTCGTGAACTAAAGACCAAGTGGTCTTAGCGTTCTCTTGGTCCGAGCGGGCCTTCTCAATGTGAACCCTGCGGTTCTCACGCAAAAAGTTTTTTCCTTATCTTATAAACAAGAGTATGTGGCGCATAGACGAATGCACTTCTGAACTTTCTGTTCAAAGTACCTACTTGTCCCATAGTAATCACCCGATTCACCTTATGACGGTCACTTCCTGATACCAGGAGACATTCTGGTGAAAATGAATGCCACTTTATATCCGGGTACTGCATATCTTTTACAGCCATAACTTTTTGATCGGGAGTACAGTACTGTAGAAGCAAAGCAAAGCGTGAAGAATCTGTTTCATTACGCGTGGCATGCCAGGTTTTCCCATGAAAAATAAAGAATTCTCCGTCTTTAATATTGACGTCGACGATCTTTGAATCGCCCGATTGCTTGGATATAACGAGTTGTAATTGTTGAGGATCTCCCTTTTCGGAAATACAATCAGCCGGATCGGAGTTGAACAGATGAGACCCCGAAACGATACTTACTGATTTAAAGGGCTGCACGTTCTTTAAGGCTATCCATACCGAGACACCTTTCCATACTTTGTGCTCCTGATCCACATGCCAATGTAATCGCTTACCGGGGGTCTGCTTTATGATCTGGCTGCTCCAAAGCAGAATATCTTCTCCAAGTATTTCGCGGAGTATTTTCAATAGCTCGGGATGATGAGCTATTTCAGCAGTAGTTCTGTCTACAGCATGGCGCCCCTTCAGCCACGGTAAAAGCCGGGCAGGGTATTTCACATTAGCATAAAGCGCTTGCTCAAGCTGTGCAGGAGATAGCAAGGCTGTTGGCTGGGAATAGCCAAAGGTTTCAACGTGATCTGCGGTTTTCATAGTGATATTTTGACAAACAACTTGGAATTTTGGTTGGGATAAACACCGGTATATACCCCGGCACCTATGTTTGTAACCACGCGCCGTATGCCGGTACCGTAACGGCCGCCAACCTACTCGACCTTATTAGGTTGTGGTCGCCCACACTGGCCTCTAATAGAAACGGCAAATATAGTCCAGACACAGGATGGATTAACGATCAATTCATCAAGAACGCGTTATTCTTGCCGGGAACGCCTTGCGTTGTGTATCCGTACCGTTAGAGAGGTAGAAGACAAGCGGGAACTTTACGCGCTATATCATGACGACATTTTTTTAGAATGCTTACCTGAGACTGCTAGCTTTTTTTGCAGTTTTTTGACCCAGCTTCTTTTGGGATGGACCAAATAAAAACCTACTCCCATGACAACAATAAAGATCCAGGCAAGTAACAAACGGTCAACTTCAGACATAACCACACAATTTAATGTCGATATACTAATATAAAGAAAACCGGATTGACAACGCGCACGGCAAGGGCATAAATTCCGGTATGTATAAACTTGGCGGTTACTTGAAATGAAAGTGGTTTGGCTGCGCCTTCGCGTGGCGCCACTGCGATTGATCCGGGTTAAAACCGTAAATTGCGGAATGCGTTTTTTACTACCTATCGTTATCCTCCTCCTCTTGCTCTCTTGTGAAACTCAAGAGGTTACACCAACGCGGCCCGATTACTATCCCTTAAAAATAGGGTTCTGGCAGTCTTACCGAGTTACCGGCGTCGATTGGTATAACAATCAGGCGACGCCTTTCGACTATGAGCTAAAAACCGAGATCACCGACTCCTTTGTCTCTGGGAGCGGAGAGGATCGCTTTGTTATTTCCCGTTATACACGTCCGACGGGATTTTTTACTTGGACTTACCTGGATACCTGGTCGGCCTGGGCGGACGATCACGGCCTCCAGCTTGCCGAGGGTAATGTCATTTACAAAAAGATCCGGCTCCCTGTTGCCGTCGGCGGCGTCTGGAATAGCAACGAGTTTAACAGCAAAGAGCCCGACGAGTACCTCCTCAAAAGTGAGGGAGAGAGTTTCGCTCGCTTTGGTGATTGTATCCGCGTCCTAGAGGAGGACGACTATACCTTTTTTGCCAACGATGACTATCGCGAGTCGTTTTACGCCTCCGGCGTAGGCCTCGTTTACAAGTACGTTAAACACCGTAAGTATTGCACCGACGCAGACCTCCCGTGTTATAATACCGGATACATTGAGGAGGGTCACGAGGAGGAGATCCAGATCGTCGGCTATAGTCAATTAGAATAAAAAAAAGCCTCCGGACCTGGAGGCTTTTCTTTTACTCGCCTTGTTTCTCCCAGGGGAGCGTCCGGGGATCGATAGGCATAATTAAATTACCTCGGCG
>DATHIE010000004.1:0-14007 GCA_035316905.1 Chryseolinea sp.
CAGCCCGGCCTTGTAACTTGGTATAATGGAAAAGATTGAATCCCTACAGGAGTTCTATAAACGGAAATTTGATCAGGTGCCGGGCATTGTTTCCGGCGAGATTGGCCATTTCAATCTGTTCAGGTTAGAACCATACGTCGAAGGTAAGCCAACGAACATTCCTTATCGCAGAAGAGATTTTTACAAGATCATGCTGGTGAAGGGCAACAGCGAAGTCCATTTTGCTGACCGGAAAATTGAAGTCAGGAAACAAGCGCTTTCATTTTCAAATCCTTTCATTCCATACAAATGGGAACACCTCGATGGGATTCGCGAAGGCATTTATTGCATTTTCAATCAACAACTTTTCCATCATTACGGCCAGTTAAATCAATATGAAGTATTTCAACCGAACGGAAAACGCATTTTCGAATTGACAGATGAACAGGTCTCCGTTGTAACCGACGTCTTTACCCGTATCGAAAAAGAGTTTACCTCCGAATACAAATACAAGTATGACGTTATCCGCAATCTGATCTTTGAACTTCTTCACTTCGGACTGAAACTGCAGCCCTCCATTGATCAGGAAAAACAGACCCTAAATGCTTCGCAGCGGATCTCGGCATTGTTCGTAGAGTTGCTGGAGCGCCAGTTCCCGATCGATGACCAACATCCTGCTATCAAACTGCGTTCGGCTTCTCAATTCGCCGATCAATTAAACATTCACGTCAATCATCTGAACAGGGCCGTCAAAGAAACCCTTCAAAAAACCACCACTGTTGTTATTGCTGAACGTGTTATCCAAGAAGCAAAAATACTTCTGCGTCATAGCAAGTGGGGTGTTGCTGAAATCGCTTACTCCTTAGGATTCACGGAAGCCACTCACTTCAACAACTTCTTTAAGAAACACACGGAGATTAGCCCAACCAAGTTCCGTAACGCTGACGTAACCTAGTGTTCAAACAAGGCAATTTTGCAACATGCATTTGGATTGACATCTCGAAATAAAATGTAGGGTCACGATGGACACGAAGTTTGCACAACGACCGCGTGCGCTAAAGCTATAGCGGTGGCGCATCACAAAGAGAAATGCCCCGATAATTATCGGGGTGGACTTAGTGGTTCTTCGTGGCCTTTGTGACTTGCATTAATCGTCAAATAGGTAAAAGGTCACGATCAAGAATAATGCTGAATTAATTTGTTGCTACACTAAGTATTCTGGAAGTGTTTGATTTTCATAGGTAGTTATTTGATTTTTATTACCCCACTCGTCCACGTTGATGGATATTTGTATTGTCAATCACGGTATCGTTGGATGTACTGACTTCACCATTTAAATTTTGAATTATATGGCTCATCTCACAGAATCAAAATTTCAGACACGTAAGCTAGGAAAAAACGGTCTCGAGGTATCGGCTATTGGACTTGGTTGTATGGGGATGAGTTTCGGCTACGGTCCACCCGCTGACAAACATGAGATGATCAAGCTCATACACGCAGCTGTCGAACAAGGCGTAACCTTCTTTGATACAGCGGAGGTATATGGCCCATTTGCAAATGAGGAACTCGTAGGTGAAGCGCTTGAGCCGTTCAAAGGCAAAGTCGTGATCGCGACAAAGTTCGGTTTCAAGATAGACCGGCAGCAAATGAAATACGTGGGTGTTGACGGTTCGCCATCCAACATACGGCTAGCCGTCGAAGGATCGCTAAAGAGATTGCGTGTAGATGTGATCGACTTGTTATACCAACATCGGGTTGATCCGAATGTTCCCATCGAAGATGTTGCAGGCACGGTAAGAGATTTAATCCGGGAGGGAAAAATAAAACATTTTGGTTTGTCAGAGGCTGGCGCACAAACGATACGCAAAGCGCATGCGATTCAACCCGTTACCGCACTGCAAAGCGAGTATTCGCTCTGGACGCGTCAGCATGAGAACGAAATCATTCCGACAATTGAAGAATTAGGTATTGGCTTCGTGGCATTCAGTCCGCTGGGCAAAGGTTTTCTTGCGGGAAAAATTGACGAGCAGACAAAATTTGCGGAAGGTGATATACGCAATGTTCTTCCCCGCTTTACAGAAGATGCGCGAAAGGCGAATCAGGCGCTTACAGATCTTATAGCTCAGTTCGCTGCAAAGAGAAATGCAACGCCGGCACAGGTTGCCATCGCATGGGTCCTGGCTCAAAAGCCATGGATTGTTCCAATTCCTGGTACCACAAAGCTTCATCGCATGACTGAAAACAATGGAGCGGCTCTTATTGAATTAACACCACAAGAATTGAAAGACATCGAAAGCGCATCATCACAAGTAAGAATTGTGGGAACACGGTATACGGAAGCAATGGAACGTTCAACAGGACTTTAGGACTTGAAAAAGGTAGTTATACTCGGAGCCAGCGGTAACATCGCCAGGCATGTTACGGACATCCTGCTTAAAGACAATGATGTTATGCTCACGTTGTTTGTGCGTAGCGCAAGCAATTTGAACAACCGTGATACAATTAAGCCTCACATCATTGAAGGCAATGTACTGAACAACAATCAGCTTCGGGAGGCGATCAAGGGACACGATATCGTCTACATGAATCTGGCGGGTGACCTGGAGGCAATGGCGAAAAACGTAATAAATGCGATGAAAGAAACTGGAGTCAAACGGGTTATTTTGATAAGCTCGATAGGCATCTACGATAAGCCCCTTAAGTCTGTGCTTTTACCCTATCGAAAATCTGCGGATGTTATCGAAACCTCCGGCCTTGAGTATACAATCCTTCGTCCCACATGGTTCACAACTATAGATGAAGTCGACTATGAAACGACAAAGAAAGGCGAGCCAGAGAAAGGATCGGTGATCTCGATGAAAAGTCTCGCCACGTTGATTTCGAAAATAATAGAGTCTCCAGAACAGTACGTCGGTGAAAACTTAGGTGTCAATAAACCCAAATCTTAAAAAGCATTTATCATGGAACGAGCACAACAATTGAAATCTGATCGCAGAGGATTTTTGAAATTCGGTGCAACGATCGGAGCATCCTTAATCGCCGCTCCCGCCTTCAGCAATTCCGAACCGGACGATAGAGTAAACACAGGCAGCTTAAATTCATTACCTGAAAAGATAACCAAAGAGCGTATGCTGGGATCAGGCAAATACAGCATGAAAGTAACTGCTCTGGGATTGGGATGTATGGGTATGAGCTACCACCGCGGTCATATTCCTGATCGGAAGGTTTCGATTGCTCTCATTCGTAAGGCGGTTGAACTCGGTGTTACATTGTTTGATACCGCCGAGGTCTACGGACCTTTGACGAACGAAGATCTGGTTGGTGAAGCTCTCGCACCCATGAGAAAAAATGTCCTAATCTCTACAAAATTCGGTTTTGATATCCAGGATGGAAAAATGGCGGGAGTCAATAGCAAACCTGAGCATATAAAACAGGTGGTGGCACAATCGCTAAAGAGACTTAGAACAGACTACATCGATTTACTATACCAACATCGTGTTGATCCAAACGTACCGATTGAAGATGTTGCTGGAGCCGTAAAGGATCTCATCAAAGAAGGCAAGGTTAGAAGATTCGGGCTGAGTGAAGCAGGCCCTGAAAACATTCGAAAGGCACACGCAGTTCAACTTGTTACGGTTGTTCAGAGTGAATACTCATTAATGTGGAAGAAACCGGAAGAGTCCGTGTTACCTACTGTGGAAGAATTGGGAATCGGCTTTATTCCGTTCAGTCCCATGTGCAGAGGCTTCCTAACTGGAATGCTGAACGAACAAACGAAGTTTTATGCTCCCAACGATAACCGCGCAACGCTGCCTCGATTCACTCCGGAATCAATGAAGCTCAATAGACCACTCGTCGAAGCGTTAATAGATTTCGGTCATCCGCGAGGCCTAACCCCTACTCAGGTTGCATTGACATGGTTGCTTAGCAAAAAGCAGTGGATTGTCCCCATTCCGGGCACGACGAAGCTCGCGCACTTAAATGAAAACCTGGCCACAGCTGACCTTCAATTTAGCACTGATGAGATTCGCGAGCTTGAAAACGCTATTGCAAAGATTACTATCCATGGTGATCGTTATACGGGTGAAGAACAGAAGCGAGTGCAGAATTAAAGAATCAAGCCCAACAACTCATTTTGTTTTTCTGAACATTTCAAGCAGAGAGGTAACTCCAATTTGTAGACCAAGAGGTATTGCCGCCAAGTCGACCTGGTAATTTCCGTTATGATTGAAGTACGGGGCGCGCTTACCTTCCTGTACAGCTTTCGCATAGTCATCCGCATTTGCAGTTCCCACGAATATGTAATCGCAGATCGTTTTATTATTTCCTGAGACCAAATGATTAAAATCTTCCGAACCCATAATGGGCAGCGTGTTCGTAAACATCTTTTCTGTAGGAATAACATTTTTCAAAGCACTGTTTACTCTATTCGTTATTGCGGCGTCGTTGACTTGCGGGAGAACAGTGCTCTTCATTAAAATAGAAGGGTACTTCTCTTTTGGCAATCCATTTGCAACGGCAATCCCTTCATTGATGTTTTTGATGCCATCTAACAGGGCAGTCCTTGTCTTTTCAGTAAACCACCTAAGGTTAAGCTTGACGGTTGCAGATGGTGGTATCACATTGTTATCCGCTCCTGCATGAATCGCTCCAACGGTTAACACTGCCACATCCTGTGCTGCAATATTACGGCTGATAATGGTCTGATATTGAAGCACGGCATTGCTGGCCATTACAATCGGATCCTTAGTTACTTCGGGGGTAGATCCATGTCCGCCAACACCTTGAAAGGTAACATCCAACTGATCGCTTCCGGCCGCGCGTTCACCGATACCGTTGATTATCGTGCCCACAGCTATTGGCCAGGTATGCATTCCAAATAAGTAATCAGGTACGGGAACTCCTTTTTCATACATTTTATCATTCACCATCGCCTTTGCTCCAGTTAGACGTTCCTCTGCGGGTTGACCTAAAAGGACCAACGTTCCTTTCCACTGGCCTTTTAATGCAACCATCATTTTGGCGGCACCTAATAACCACGTCACGTGGGCGTCATGTCCGCAAGCATGCATTACAGACACTTCGGTGCCATCCTCTTTTTTCATCGTCCGCGTACTTGCGTACGGAAGACCAGTGATTTCCTTGACCGAATTGCAGTCCATATCGGCGCGGTACATTACAACGGGACCGTCACCGTTTTTCAAAATGCCGACAACTCCTGTTTTTGCAATTCCCGTAATGACTTCAAATCCTAAAGCTTTCAGTTCCTTTGCTATGATCCCTGCGGTTCGGACTTCCATAAAACCCAACTCCGGGTTTTGATGAATATCTATGTATATCTGTGTGAGTCGAACAGAATCCGCATGGGCCATCTGTTTTATCTGCTTTCCAATTTGAGCCTGAAGAGACATAGCAATGACCATCAAGAAAGTGAGAATAGTTAATGTCCTTTTTTTCATCGGCTTGGATTGAAATGAGTATTATAGTTGAAATTTAACATTTTTAAACAATTGCAAAGATTACTATACATGGCAATCATTATAAGGGTGAAGACTTGGTTAATATGAGCTGGAACGCTGGGCGGCACGAGTACCTCATCGCCAAAAAGCAGACGATTACTGATATACTACCGTTTCCGAACGATGCGCATTCGGAAAACATGCCCTATCTTTTCATGTGCAATTCCGAAAAATCCTACCATCAGCGCCATTAGGCAATTATATCAGCTGCTTCTGGCTAATCGAAGATTGCTATAACAACGTTCTCGATATCTCGTTCCCTGACGGGTGCATCGAGCTCGTTTTCAGCGTAGGCCTCGAGGTAGATCGAACAGAACTCAATGGATCAAAGCGAACAGGTCATTGGGCGGAAATCATCGGACAGCTAACCAGACCTTATCAGATCAGAGTGAATGGTATTGGAAAGGTTTTCGGCGTCCGGTTTTATCCCCACACCTTTGGCCATTTTTTTCCAGAGGTTATTTCAGCAATCAATGATCAGTCTGTGCAGGCAAGTTATTTATTGGGTGGTGGAGTTGACACAGTCGTTGGAAATTACCTATACGAAAACCGGATTGCAGACGCTATAAATATTGTCCAGCAAAACCTTACGAAAAAGCTGAAGAATAATAACGCAGTTGATGACACATCTAATAAAATCATAAGCCACGCTATCACTTGTATCCTAAAGGGCCACCCGACAGTAGACTTACCCGAGATCGCTCTGGACTGTGGCATTAGTTTGAGAACTCTTCAGCGCAAGTTTCGGGAGAGTGTCGGTGTCAGCCCCAAGTATTTTGCGAGAATTATGCGTTTTCAGCAAAGTCTTTTCTACCTGCAGAAAGGATTGGAGAATATAACTACCATCAGTTATGACCTTGGTTACTTTGACCAGGCACATTTCATTCACGAGTTTAAAGCGTTCAGCGGTCTCACACCATCAGGTTTTCAGGTAGATCGCCATCCCGTCAATCGGCACTTCATTCCGAGTGATAATGATTTTGTATAAGGAGGTTCTCGCGGCCTGTCGTTTTTTTACAATCATTGGTTCTACACATGGCATAAGTTTGTCCGAACACTCAAAATTTCAGCAACACTTATGAAAACATTAATCGTGATTTTAGCCCTTTCAATTGCGTGTCAGTTTTCCTTTGGGCAGGGACTCAAAAAGGATAATCTATTCGGAGTTCACGTCATAACCGTGAGCGTAAAACCCGGTGCAACGATCGAAGAATTCAAGGCATTCTTTGTTAAGGAGGTATTACCAGAATACGAAAAACATTGGAAAGGGCTCAAAGGATACCTTCTAAAATCTGTCAGGGGGGAATACAAGGATAGTTTTGCCATTATGTGGTTGTTTGAGACCGAAAAGATCAGAGATTCCTATTTTAATTCTGATGGCACACCGAATTCTGATGAGGTGAGGGCGATGGAAAAAGTGAAGCCGATAGAAGAAAAGCTGAGCAAGTATGGCACTTACACCATCAAATACATGGACGATTGGGTAGTCCAATAAAACATTTTGCATTCTTCTTGAAAGCGTCGTCCGGAATCCTTGACTGAATTGCAGTCGATGTCAGCACGGTACATTGCAACCGTGGACGCAACTACGAAGTGTGTTATCACAATGGGTTCAAAGTGGTCAAAACGCCACTTCTCCCCTCTCAAATTCGACGCTCATCACCAATATTTACCGAATTTGTATATATTTTGTAAAACTAATACATGGGGTATAGATAGTGAATTGCCGGCAGTTAGTTTTATTAAGGTAAACTCTTGTACACTGTCAGTTAAATGAACTATAAAGACCTCCCGCAGCCGCCCCGTTGGGCTGCCTGTTTCCTCCAGTGGATATGTCCTCCTCCTCTATACGAAGGAATCGTGGGCGACCTCGAAGAACAGTTTGCCCATGACATTGAAGCCTATGGCATCAGGAAAGCAAAATGGAATTTCACACGACATGTTTTGATGTTTTGCCGGCCCTCAATTATTCTCAGGAACAAAATACAGTTTGATATAATGGAAACGATAATGTTTGGCAACTACATGCGCATCGCCGCACGGCATTTTCAGAAGCATAAGGCGTTCTGGTCTATTCAGGTTTTGGGCCTGGCCCTTGGGATCACGGCCTGCATCCTCATACTGCAATTCGTTAGTTTGGAGCTGAGTTATGATAAATCTCATAAGAATGGAGAAAGGATCTTCAGGATCACCAGCGACCGGTTTCAGCAGGGAAAACTTGTTCATCACGGTACTACCACGTATCCGGCGGTAGGCCCGGCGTTGTCAAAGGAGTACCCTGAAATAGAACAGCAGACCAGGCTGATGCATGGTTTCGCGGATATGACCGTTCGCATCGGGGAAGATGTGTTTACCGGCGGGAAATACCTTTTTGCCGATGAGCATTTCCTTTCAGTGTTTACGTTTAACCTTCTGGCCGGAGAATATCAATCAGCACTTAAAGAACCAAATACCGTTGTACTCACCGCTCATCAGGCGAAAAAGTACTTTGATCTCAGCCACAATGATTTTTCTAAAGCAATTGGCCGAACGTTTACTCTCGGCCTGAACAAACAGCCTTATGTTGTTACTGCAGTATGCGAAGATATCCCTGCCAATTCCCACCTTCAGTTTGATGCACTAGTCTCATACGCAACGCTCGTGAAGATGATACCTATGGCCGATGACAGTTGGACCTGGTCGGACATGAGACATTACGTCGTATTGCGCGAAGGTCTATCAGCAGAACAGCTCCAACCAAAGCTAGACGAGTTTGCAAAACGTCACCTCGCTCCCACTTTTGCAGCGGGCAACAGCGATAAATTCTATTTGCAACCGCTGTGGGACATTCACCTGTATTCGGACTACGAATATGATTTCGCAAAAACCGCCAACGGTAAGGCTGTTTGGGGAATGTTAGCAGCAGCGTTGTTTGTCCTAGCGTTGTCGTGGGTAAACTACATGAACCTCACCCTGGGGCGAGGTATTGACCGGCTCAAGGAAATCGGAATTCGAAAAGTAATGGGCGCATTAAAAACACAGGTGATCAGTCAGTTTATTTGCGAATCATTTCTATGGGTAGTATGCAGTCTTGTCATAGCTCTAATAGCCGTTATTGCGTTACAACCTGCATTCAATCAGTTGGTGGGTGAAGACTTATCATTAGTCAAAACGCTTAATGCCATCGACGGAAGTGTCACGCTTTTCATCATAGCGATCCTATTCACAGGATTGATTGGTGCGGGACTTTATCCAGCGTTTGTGTTTTCAACCTTTCAGCCTATTGGTATTGTTAAAGACACTTCCCGAGGCAGTACAAAAAGTATCTTAAGGAAAGGCCTAATCGTCTTCCAGTTTTGCGCCACCACATGTCTCATGATTGGCACCATGGTTATCGGCAGACAATTGTCATTCATGGATAGCGCCGACCTGGGCATCGACATCACGCGCACGCTAGTGATCGCACCCCCATCGCTAACACCCTGGGATACTGTCTTCGTTACAAAGTTTGAAAGTTTGAAACAGGAACTTTCGCGATTCGATAAAGTAAAAAGTGTGACCACATCCGTCCGGCTACCTGGTCAACGACTTCCAAGGATTTCAAACGTACGTCTCAAAGGACAACCCGACGATACTCGTTACTCAGCCAGTGTTATGGGCATTGGACAGAATTTTTTTGAGGCATATGACGTGCGTCTCCTGGCGGGTCGCTATTTCGTACCCGAGGATTACAACATGGATTGGTCCAAGGTCGATGCTATCATCATCAATGAATGCACGGCGAAACAACTTGGCTTCGCTTCCGTAGAGGATGCGATTAACAAAGAAATCTTTGCTGAGACAAGATTCCGCAAGATCAAAGGTGTGGTCTCAGACTTTCACCAGGAGTCATTGAAAAACCCGAAAGAGCCAATGCTCTTCAATCCGATCTTTGGGAATTCGCACTACCTCTCCATTAAACTATCGAAAGGAAGTGAAGACGACGTCATTCCATTTGTATCAGAAAACTTTAAAAAATTCTTCCCGGGCAACATTTTCGATTATTCTTTCCTCGATGACTCGTTTAAGGCAAACTACAATGATGACCGCCGTTTCAGCAATGTCACCATCATCTTTACTGCATTGGCCATTGTGATATCGGCTCTCGGACTCATCGGCCTGGCAGCACATGCAGCTAAGCTTCGCACCAGGGAAGTTGGCATCAGAAAAGTAATGGGCGCTTCAATCATGAGCATCTTGTCCACACTGTCAGCCGATTTTATGAAGCCGGTGCTCGCTGCTGCTCTCATATCGATCCCAATCAGTTATATGTTGTTAGAGAATTGGCTATCGCAGTATGCCTATCACATTCCATTTGACTGGCAATTAATCTTTATTCCAGTTTTGTTGACCATCGCCACTGCATGGTTGACGCTGACGTTTCAACTTTCGAAAACAGCACGTGTGAACCCCGTGGACACGTTGAAACACGAGTAACAAGTGTACAATTAAGATCTCACCACAATTTGGGTATTTGATAATGCCGGGATTCCCGTACATTCATGCTATGGGTAGATTATCTGGAATCATGGCATGAAACATCTTTTGACGTCCACCTTCCGACACCTTCTTAACAATAAGATCCATGCACTGATCAATCTGTTTGGCCTAAGCCTCGGACTGACGGTTAGTATTTTTATATACCTGTTTGTTCAGGATGAACTTTCATACGACAAATACATACCTGGATATGAAGACGTTTTTCGCTTGCAGGCAGATGTAATCACTGGCACGGAAATAAATAAGTGGGCATCATCTCAGGGATTCGTCGTTCCAACTATCGCAGAGACCTATCCCGAAATCAAAGCCGCAGCGCGTATCCTCCAGATACCCAACGACCTGTTGTTCAAAACTGACTCCGCCGAGTTTGCTGAGAATAATGTCTGGGCCGTCGATACTACGTTCTTCGCTGTCTTTCCAATATCCTTCGTGTATGGCGACCCCGTGACAGCATTAGACCGTCCTTTCAATATTGTTATCTCAAAAACTGTCGCCGAAAAATTCTTCGGCAACATGAATCCTATCGGTAAGATCCTTACCAGAGACAGTATTGCCTACAACATAGCGGGAGTCATGGAGGACATGCCGGCAACGAGTCACTTCCATGCCAATGTCGTGTTTCCGATTAGACCATTCTGGCCGGATGTCGATGCAATTCGTAACATGCTACCATTGTATTCCTATGTGAGAGCTGGAACAGGCCAGGGTGAGTCACTTGCCACGAAACTAAGAACCGACTGGGCAAAGATATCCGGCATTGATGTTTCAAATAATACTGATACCCACATCGAAATAAACACTACTCCTCTATCGGAAATTCATTTATCGAGCCGGATTGAGAGGGAGATCGAACCGAACGGTAATAAACAGATCGTGCATGTTTTCATTGGCGCAGCTCTGCTTATACTGTTGATCGCCTCGATCAATTATATCAATCTATCCAATGCACTTGCAACAAAACGTGCAAAAGAAATTTCCGTACGAAAAGCCATCGGCGCAACACGTGCTGGTCTGTTTGGAAGATTTCTGCTTGAAACGTACTTGTTTACATTTCTCTCTTTCGCGATCAGCCTATTAACAGTTGCTCTTGCAATGCCCTGGTTCAATACACTCACTGGTAAAGAGCTTTCTTCAATCATTTTAGTGAGCGGAATGTTTCCAGCCATGGCGTTGACTGTATGGATGTCGCTGGGGTTTTTGTCCGGACTTTATCCAGCGATGCTGTTGTCCTCCTATAATCCGGTTCAGGTCCTTCGATCAGGATTTAGTTCGAAATCCGGCAAGATGTCAGTTCACCTTACGCGGTCGTTGATCATTTTTCAGTTTGCCGTGTCGGCCATGATGATCGTTTGCTCGCTGACTATCCGAAGCCAAATGAAATTTATTGAAAACCTGGATATCGGCTTTACGAAAGAAAATGTTTTGGTACTAAGATTATCAGGCGATGCGCGCGACAAAGTACAAACGTTGAAACTGGAGATTGAAAAACTGAAAGAGGTGGTATCGACGTCAGCAATGTCTGTAGTTCCAGGCACACGAGTGCCCGTTAAAAGTATAAAAATACCCGGCCTTGCGGGCACCCAGCCTGATAGCGAAGGAAATGACGATGGCTCCAGGAGCATACGCACACTTGTGGGTGATCATGACGTCATTAAGACACTAGGAATACAAATCATGGAAGGTCGCGACTTTTCTGATGTTGGTGACGGAGACCGTGAACACGCCTTTATCTTAAATGAGGCCGCTGTCAAAGCATTTGATCTGAAGGATCCAGTAGGCAAACCATTCGAGTATACTTTTCGAGACTATCCAAGGAGCGGTCAAATTATCGCAGTCGTGAAAGATTTCAATTTCGCCTCCGTTCATAGCACCGTAGAACCTCTAATGATACACATCACACCGGGTTATGCCGTACTATGCGTCCGGCTTGAGACTAAAAATATCCATGAAAGCATCGCGGCGATCGAATCGTCCTGGAAACGTGTTTGTTCAGCGCCAGTCAATTATTCTTTTCTCTATTCAACGTACGATGCACTTTACAAATCTGACAAAGCCACCGGAAAGATCGTTAACTATTTCACCGTCCTTGCAATAGTTATTGCTTGCCTGGGTCTGTTCGGCGTCATCTCATTCGTCGCACGGCAGCGCGTAAAAGAAGTGGCGGTAAGAAAGGTTTTTGGTGCGTCAGTGAATTCGCTCCTGGGCTATTTGTCAAAAGAGTATGTAATTATGGTCTTGTTCGGGAATCTGCTGGCAATCTATCCGACCTGGGTTATAGTCGACAATTGGTTACAACAATTCGCTTACAGGATCGAATTTTCTCCCATAGTGTTCATCATCACGCTGGGTGCCAGCGCTACATTAGCATTTGGTTCCATGGTGTACATCTTATTGAGAGTTGCACGAACGAATCCTGCTGTGGTCTTGAAAAGTGAATAAAGGAACATTTCGTATTGCTAGTTAAATCCTTCCCCCCTGATAACCATTTACGTTATTTTCCAAGCCGTAGAAATATTGCGCTACTCGGTTAGTCGGATAATAAGTAAATTCAGGCAATACTAGGACTAAAACAACTCTGAAATATGGCTGCAATTAACCTGAACATAAACGGAAAGCAGCAGGCGGTCGATGTCGATCCAAAAACACCGCTGCTTTGGGTGCTAAGAGATCATCTAAATCTTGTTGGTACCAAATATGGATGCGGTGTCGCCCATTGCGGAGCATGCACCGTTCACCTTGGTGATACGGCTGTTCGGTCCTGTCAACTACCCGTTTCGGCAATTGGAAATAAGTCCGTTACAACCATCGAAGGCTTGTCAGCCAACGGTGAGCATCCGTTGCAGAAAGCGTGGCTTGAACACGATGTTCCCCAGTGTGGCTACTGTCAGGCAGGACAGATCATGAGTGCTGCAGCCTTACTTAAGAAGAACTCCACTCCCACCGACGAGGAGATTGAAACTGCATTGAACGGCAACATATGCCGCTGTGGTACTTATCTACGAATTAAAGCGGCAATAAAGACTGCATCAAACAGCTAGAACCATGATCAAAACACAAACTTCAATAAGCAGACGAAGCTTCCTGAAAAGTTCTGCAATGGCAGGCGGCGGGTTGATGATAAGTTTTGGATGGATCTCGTCTTTTGCATCAAAAGAAGTGTTGGCGATGTCGGACGAATGGACGGAGCTGAACGGTTTTTTGAAAATCAATGAGAATGGAATCGTCACCATCATGTCTCCCAATCCGGAAGGTGGGCAGAATGTAAAAACTTCTATGCCGATGATCGTAGCTGAGGAGCTCGACGTGGATTGGAAGAACGTAATTATAGAACAAGCATCGTTAAACACTGAATTATATACAAGGCAAACCATCGGCGGCAGCCAGGCCATTCGACAGAGCTGGAAAAGTCTTAGGATGGCCGGTGCGACAGCGCGACATATGCTTCGGGAAGCAGCCGCACAAACATGGTCGGTGCCAATTGAAGAGGTAACGACGGAACAGGGTATTCTTCATCATAAGAAAAGTGGCAAGTCTGCAACCTATGGTGCGATGGCATCCGCTGCTGCTAAGGTTACTGCGCCGAAAGAAGTAAAACTCAAAGAGAAAAAAGATTTCAGGATCATCGGGACCTCCAAGAAGAATGTCGATGGATTGAAGATCGTTACCGGCAAGCCTCTTTACGGAATGGATGTCAAACGTGACGGTATGCTCATCGCTATGATCGTTCATCCTCCTGCGTTTGGAATGAAACTTAAGTCGGTTAACGACTCCGCGGCGAAATCCATGCCTGGTATAAAAGAGGTATTCAGCGTTAAGGTCTTTAATGAAGATTATGAAAGGCAGTTTTTTGACACCTGTACATTCCTGGAAGTAGTAGCGGTCGTCGGCAACAGTACGTGGGAAGTCATTAATGCTAAAAAGGCATTAAAGATTGAATGGGAACCATTCGCCGAGTACACCCTCAAGAGAACTGGAGCAGGTGGGCCCTCTC
>DATHIE010000005.1:0-2413 GCA_035316905.1 Chryseolinea sp.
TTTGCTCTTCATTCCATCCTTCATTTGCGGCAGTGATCAGCATAGCTTCAGTATCATTTTCAAGCCGCGATTGAGGGACCCCATACCAGCTTTGATAGGTTCTTTCTTTACCGCCGAAAGCAATGCCTTTTAGCACGGTACCATCCCTATAAAAGCCGGCAGAAAAATAATACGATTGCAAGTCACTGCTGGCACGATCGATAACTCCGTCGGAAATAATCTTTGATACTCTCCCATCGATGACCCAACGATCGTCGATCATTCCTGTACCAAAACCGAATGTGTTTCGAAAGGTTCCAAACGATCCGCCGGATGTCATAAGTTCTGCGTATGGCCTCTCGTTGCGGGTGTTCGTTTGAAGGTTAATGCTTGCACCGAATGCGCCTGCGCCGTTGGTTGACGTTCCTACGCCGCGTTGAATCTGAATACTCTGAGACGACGACGCAATATCCGGCACATCGACCCAAAATGTACCCAACGATTCACTATCGTTATAAGGGATTCCATTGATGGTTACATTTACGCGTGTTGCATCACTTCCACGGATACGAATCCCCGTGTAACCAATACCATTACCAGCATCGGAAGTTGTGACAACCGACGGTGTCCAGTTGATTAGAAATGGAAGATCCTGACCAAAGTTTTGCTTTTGAAGCATCTGTTTGCTGATGGTAGAATAGGTAGTTGGTGTTTTTGCCCCAGCTCTTGTTGCATAGACCACGACTTCATCCGTTATCTGTGCTGATTCGTCAAGATCAAAGTTTAGCTCCGTGGTTTCTGAAATGCTCACTGTTTTCAGATTTTCTTTGAACCCGAGGTATCTCACCTCGATGGTGTAATTTCCTGCCGGCAGCCTCTCAATGGAATATTTCCCGGCATCGTCGGAAATTGCAAAACGTTTTAGCTCTTTGACTTCCAGCGTTGCCCCAGCCAACGGCTGACTGGTCGCCGCATTTTGTACTTTGCCATGCAGGGAATACTGCTGTGCGAAAGCAGCGTCTGCTGACCATAGCATCGCCATGGCGGCAAAAATAGATTTGAACATTGTTTCTTGTGGTTTAAACCTGCAGCGCACAGGGGAATGCACCTGCTTACGTTTAACCTTGCCTTCCCTTCGGCCGCATTACCGGCATCAGGTTCTTTGGGTATGATCTCAGCCCGTTATTGTTAAGGCACCCCCTTGTCTTTCGACACACAAAGGTATATTGCGAATTTCGACAATGACAAACATTTTAAAGAATACTTTCCGGGAACGACGCATTCCATTAATATTCAATGTCTGTTTCCGCGTCTTGCATTTTACTTTTTTGTGATATCTTCGAAAATCAAAAAGATGCCTTTACCAGTATCTCTCCATGTATAAAGCCACTGTTAATCAGACCTCCTTCCAAATAACGCTGGACAATGTTGGTTTAATCATTAATGACACCCGATTCGACTGGAATCTATTAAAGATCTCCGACCAGAGGTTTCACATACTTATCGATCACAAGAGTTACAATGTTGAAATCGTAAGTGCCGACGTTCAAACCAAATCATTTTGCTTTAAGATCAATGGAAGAAAATACGTTGTTGATTTAAAGGATAAGTTCGACCTGTTACTTGAAAAGATGGGTATGAACAACACCTCGGCAAATAAGATCAATAGTATAAAAGCGCCTATGCCTGGATTGATCATTGATCTCAGAGTGAAAGAAGGAGACCAGGTAAAGGTTGGCGACCCTCTCTTGATACTCGAGGCTATGAAAATGGAAAACATTATCAAGGCTTCGGGTGAAAGCATTGTAAAATCGGTGAAAGTAAAAAAGGGAGAGAGCGTCGAAAAGAATCAGGTACTTATTGAGTTTTGACTTCGATCTCCGTTCATCCTCTAATTTTTGCGTGCCCTAAGGATTTTGTCAGGTCGATTTTATAAACCTACACCTTCTGGATATATTGCGTCAATTTTAATAAAACGCGCGAATGAAATATAAACGCATCCTCCTAAAACTCAGTGGCGAAGCTCTGCAGGGGCCGAATAAGAGCACAAATATTGACCCTAACGTATTGGAGCAATATTGTGCAGAAATTCAGACGTTGAGGGATCAGAAGATAGAAATCGCTATTGTGATCGGTGGTGGGAACATCTTCAGGGGCGGACAGGCTGAAGCTCTTGGGATCGACAGGGTTCAGGGCGACTATATGGGAATGCTGGCAACTGTAATAAACGCAATGGCGTTGCAAAGCGCTCTTGAGCGTCATGGTTTGTACACCCGACTGATGGCAGGTATTAAAATGGAGCAGGTTTGCGAACCCTTTATTCGCCGACGCGCTATCAGGCACCTCGAAAAAGGCAGGATCGTTATATTCGGAGCCGGGATCGGAAATCCATATTTCACAACAGATTCCACGGCAAGCCTAAGGGCCATAGAGG
>DATHIE010000006.1:0-7181 GCA_035316905.1 Chryseolinea sp.
TTGATTCATCCGCCGTTGCTAGAACGTGTACATTGGCTCTTGGACTCTTGTCAAATTCATACCATTCATCGGATACCTCGAATCTGGCAGGAAGGTTTTTGGTAGCCGGATGCTTGCGATCTTCAACGACGACTGTTCCCTTTTGAAATGCAGGATGCGGAGAATAAATAACACTACCCATAAAATCCTCAAACCATTGCCAGTAACGTTTAGAAGGTGAAACGAAATCTCGTCCCGTTAGCCCAGCGGCGTGTATCCCCACCCACCCTTTTCCTTCGGTAATGAATCGTTGCAATGCCTCCTGCTGATCTTGTGACATATCAAACGGTGCCTGCTGAAGTTGAATGACTACCTGGTATTTTGCCAGGTTGGCATCATTCAGTTTGCTGGTGTCATCCGTTATATCAACGACGAAATTATTCTCCTGTGCCATTTTTTCAAGGAATGGTCGCGCACTGGTCATCATTTTCATGTGGTCAGCTGCGCGCGATAAGATCACCATGGCCCTAAACGTGGGTGGTTCCTTCATGGACACGAAGGCGGTTGCTATTAGGACAATTAAAAATGAAACCTGCAGGATCCGTCGATGCATACGAAATAGTTGACGTTTTATTGATTGAAATTAATGAATAGAAATCAAATCCAAGTATGCATGGAGAAAGCTGAGATCGTTAGACAGATGAAAATCGAGATCAAGGTGATTGTTCAGCAGTACCACAACAGGATGATCGACAACAAGCTGCTGGCACGATGATCAATGCACTACTGCTTACCGTCACTTGCTATAACTTTGTCGATGACGTTGAGTTTAATGATCGAACCCTTTGTCCGGCCATTTAGCGTCGCGTTTACGATAAGCGAATACTGGCCGGGAGCAACTACCTCCGATGACTTTATGATCACTTTCGTGTTTTCAAAGTTGCCTTTTTCGGGTGAGAAGGTTACTTCAATTCCCTTCGGCAAAGCCGACGACAATCCCATGACAGCAGAACTTTTTAGGTAAGCTTTTGATCGAAGTATCTTGATCTCAACTTCTTTGCTTTCGCTTCCGGAAATCTCAACATTATCCTGCGAAAGAACGATGACAAATTCTTTTTCTGGTGTTTGTGTTTGCGAGTATCCTGCCAGAGACACGGACACTAGCAATAAAATTGCGAGAGGTTTCATAAGAGTTTACGCTTGATTTATTAATTTATTTTGATTGTGAACACGTTGCTTGCCCGCGGCGACAAATTCGATGACGGAATTCACCACCGCGTCTGATTTGAGATTGTGGCCGAGCCCTTTGGTGATTTGTAACTGCGAATTTTTCCAGTTTGCGTTGATCCGTTTTGCGTGATCGACTGATGTTTCGTTGTCCTCTTCATCGTGAATTATCAATCCATTGGCCTTGACAGATGAAGCAAAATATGGAGCTGAAAAATAATTCGGTGCGTGGCCGAACGCTTCCTGAAACTGATGTATGATCAGCTGTTCAGTTCGCGTCGAAAGGGCCAATGCATTTTTATAGAATTTGAAGAATTCGTCCGCCTCGCCAGGAGGTGCTAAAAGGATCAACATTGGAGATACCAGTTCCCGGCTTTTATAAAAAGAATATAAGGCTGAAAATCCACCTATCGAGTGACAAACCAACGCATGCACATCGCCAAGTTGTTCGACATATTTGCTGATGACTTCGCTATAGAGAGGAACGCTCAGTTGCTTGCCTCCAGACAGGCCATGACCGGGTGCATCCAGGGCGTGTAGGGTATATTCATTCTTATCGAACGAGTCGATGTAACGTTTCCACCGGTAAGTATGACTTTGCCATCCGTGAAGAAACAGAAGCTTTGTTGCACCCCTGCCCCATTTGTAGGTTTGGATCGGGGTCCCGTTGTGTTCAAGTATAATGTGCTTTCCCGATTCCAGGAATTCCTTTTGTTTTGGATTTAGAGACGGCCTAATCGGGTTGCAAAAGATCTCGAGACCTTTTTTTGCCGCGTTTCGGGGATTTACCAAGGCCATCATGTTCAAGTAAAGCCCGATGGATTTCATTATCATGTTTTTCATAGAGATCATTTTGTAGATACCAATCGGTATCTACAATGATAAAAAAATTTACAGTTCTATTTCAGCCACCTGCTTGTCCAGATGTTTGATCATTCTTTTTATATCATCGTCGCTTTCAGATAATTTGCTCATCATAATAGCGCCTTCCAATACTGCGATAATAAGTGTGGCATAGTGTTCCTTATCAATACCAGCTTTTATCTGCTTGTGTTTTATTCCATTTGCCAACATTGTCACAATCGAGTCTCGTAAACCAGTTAAAATTTTTAAAGCAGCTTTTCTAAGAGCCGGATTTGAGTCATCGGCTTCTATAGCTGCATTTAGTAACGGACAACCTCCTTTAATAGGAGGATTACTGATATAGGATTCGAAAAAATGAAAAATTGTCCGAAGTTTTTCCGCCGCGGTGGATTTTTCCTTAATCCTTCCTCTCAATTTCTCAAACATTAACGACGAGAGGTAATGCAAGGTTTCTATTTCTAGTTCATCTTTACTTTCAAAATGACGGTAGATAGCGCCTTTAGTAAATCCGGTTGCATCGGTTATCTCGCTGATAGACGTGGACTTATAACCCTGTGTGTTGAACAAAACACCGGATTTCTTGAGAATTGTCTCTTTGGTCGCCTGCGGATTACGCATGGACAAAGATACCAATTGGTATCTTATTTCCAAAAAAGTACCAAGGACGTTGTCCGTTCAATCACTCTGCAGGTCTCCCTCTATTACAGTTTAAATTGGAGAGTAAGGTAAAAACTACGCCCGTCAGAGGGCAGAATGCCGGGTCCTGGATAGCCAGTGGCCCGTCGGGTGAAATACATGGCGTCAGCGAGATTGTTCACACTACCCTCAATCCTGAACTTCTTTAACTGATAGGACAAGCTTAGATCAAGGATTGAATATTCTGGGATAATTCCAATTACAGCCGAAGCATCGCTTTCGGTTGAATTAGTAGCATCTGTAAATTGGCTAGACAGATAGCTGTACTGAATGGATGCCTTAAGGTTCTTGTAGCCGAAGCGAAATCCAGTCTTCAGGTTTAGATTAGGGACGAACTCCACTTCATTCCCGGTAACTCCCGGATTTTCACTCTGCTTGTACTCCGAATAAATGAAGGCAATATTACCAAAGAGCACACCACTCCATTTGTTCTGACTTGGGTAGGCCATTCCGATTAAGTCCGCCTCACCATAAGCTTCCACTCCTTGGATTACTGCCCGTCCGATGTTCGTTCTGTTTCTGAGTACCCTGTTATTTTCATCGTAAAATTGGATCTCCCCGATCCGGTTGTCGTAATTCATGTAGAAGGCGCTCACATCGAAATTGTAAAGGACGGTCTGGTCACTCCTTACCCCTATATCAAATGAATAACCTTTCTCATCTTTAAGATCGGGATCTATCACAGACGATGGATTGGAGATACGCATATCGCTAAAGGTGATAGAGCGATAGTTTTGTGATAGGTTTGAGTATAGCTCCAGCCGTCCCGTTGGCTTGAAACTGACTCCCAGCCCCGCCAACAAGAATTGCCGGCTGCTGTTTCTTTCTTCGTCGTATCGGGTTATATCGATTATATTTCCTGCAAGATCTTTATAAATTGTTCCATAATATCCTTCAGCCGTGGTGTTAATGTATTCAAACCGTATGCCCGGCGTCAGAGAAAGCTTTTCATGCACATAAAAAATATCTTCAGCAAAAGCTGAAATGTTGCGGTTTGGAAAACGATAGTCATAAGTAATGAGTTCTTCAGGATTTATATATTCGAAATTCGCATCACTTCCGGTGCTTCCCAAACCCTGGGTGCTGTGATTGAACCCATTATAGAAACGACTGCCCACAAGTAAAACCGACTTTACGTTTCCAATTGCATACTTCTTGAGGAAACGTGCTTCTGCACCCCAATTATTGAAGTCGCCTTTGATCAGATCACGTTCGCTATTGTCATCGATCGTAGCTACCCTGTTAGGACGGAACCCCACAGAGTAACGATACGCTGAAAGATGAAATATCCGAAGGTTGAACTCACTAGAAGTTGAGAACTTGTGGTCAAAGTGGAGAGCGAATAAATTCCAGTTAACCTTAAACCAATTGCGGGCCCTGTTCGTCTGTCTCGGATTTTCATTGAACATTTCGTCTGTCAATCCGCCAGGTTGATGAGCCAGGTATCCCATCTGCGTAAAGTCGAATCCTACTTTCGTATTTGGTGTAATAGCGTAGTTTATATTGGAATACAACGTATGATTTTCAAAATCTGAATTATCGCGCCAGCCATCACCCCTCTTGTATTGAAAGAATGTATAATACCTCAATTTGTTTACCGTCCCACTCAAGCTCGTAAAGGAGTTATAAAATCCAAATGAACCGACGGATTGCCTTGCCAACAGTTCCAACTTTTTATCGGCGACGGGTTTCTTCATGTTGAAGTTGATGAGTCCGCCAAACTGCGTTCCATATTGAAGCGAAGCAGCACCTCTTACGATCTGGATCCGTCCAACGCCTTCTACGGGAGGAGTGTAGTAGCTTTCGGGATAACCCAAAGCATCAGCGCTGATATCATATCCATTTTGGCGGGTATTAAAGTTTGAGGTTCGGTTAGGATCCAGTCCCCTGCCCCCGATGCTAAGCTGAAGACCGGCGCCGTCGTTTTCCCAGATATTGAGCCCGGCAACGCGTGAATAGACTTGCCTGGCATTGTTTGTGGCGAGGTTAGCGACGAGTTGTTCAGGAATGATAACCTCCGATTTTTTGCCCTCATAAATACCGACGCTCTCGACTGCGCGCATCCTGGTAAACCCGAAGCTTGATTGTTCATCTGTTACAACTAACTCATCCAGAATTTGTGTGCGTGGCGACAGCGTTATGTTGACGAATCGGTCGCCGTTGGAAATGTCGACCTCAACTTTGTTGTATTGAAAATCTTCTGAAGTAAAGTGTACGGTATGTTTTCCATTCGGAAGATCCTGAAACAAAAACCGTCCTTTGCTATCGGTCACTGATGTCAACTTACCCTCATTCAGAAAGACAACACAATTTTTTATTGCGCTGCTGTCTGCGTATGAGGCAACAACACCCGATAACCTGTACTGGCCCTGAGCCGAGACGTACAGAATGAGCAAGAAAGCAGTATTATAAACCCTTAATCTCATCGTTGAATGTCAGTACCCATGGCTTATGACCAAATGAATCCTCTTGTTTTGTAAGGTCGATCAGCGGATCGATCAGCGGTTTCCCCAGACGACCGTTAAGCACCACATAAGAATCTACATAGACCTCTGGAGACTGAAAACCTTCTTTCGAATAGTGTTCCCTCAGAATGTGCGCATATTGCAGGATCATGTCTGGTTGCGTTGACATCATCTTTTCCTGCAAAGGTGTCAGAAAAAATGTGTTGTCTACAGCCACCTGCCTGCCATCTGAATCCTTCACCCTAAATTGCGCGTGTCCAGCTTTTTCCATCAACATGACACGCCACGAAAAGCGATAGCCTTCTTCTGTCCAGAATAGCTCCCCTGGATACAACCAGTACCGGAATGGAAGTACAAGCTGTATCAAGAAAAAAATGCAGAAGGCCGGAACAACAATCAATGAACCCCGGCGCGAATATTTGTAACATTGACCTGCTTGCAGAAACTCGTGGGAAACTCTCAGCCATGAACTCATTTTCTTAATAATACGCTGGTGAAATTCCCCTGAAAAAAAGATCAATGCCGTTGCGATCATTATGTATGGAAACATCCCAATGGGAAACAGGATTGCCGTCAAAATGTGGAAAACAACAACTGCGATAAACCCAGCATAGCGAGTTGATTTGCTGAGCAGCAGGAAAGGAATACTCAGGTCGTATAAGCACCCTGCCCAACTGAAGGCATAGGCTACCCACAGGTAATTAAAGGCTGGTCCAATGAGTGGAACGTCATTTTTCGCAGGTAGCCACATCCGTAAAGGCTGTGCCTCTAAAAGCCAATCGCTGTTTACTTTTGCAAGACCGGCGAAAACATAAACAATGCATACGAATAATTTCAGAGCATCAATATTCCATTGAGGAACAGCATCGGCTTTGAGTCGACTCCTTCTGAAGGAATCAATGGAAAAATAAACATGCGCCGGAAGGAATATCATCATCAGACTTATCATGCTGACGAAATAATAGTGGTTTAAGTAAGTGCTTTTGTCCATAAGCTCGATGTATGTGAAGCTAATGAACAAGAAGATACTGGCAACGCGGTAAAACAATCCCAGGGCCACAAGCAATGCCGAAACGGCGCAAATCGCAAACACGATATAAGTGTATTCGTGTAAAGGTTTGACGAATTCAAATCCGTAAAAGGAAAAAAAGTATTTTGGTTTTAGATACAGATCATAGATCCACCCCTTTGACCAAAATCGTATGATACTTCCAAAGATCAGCAAGCCGAATAAGATCCTGAATACGGCCAACGGGGCAGCTGAAGTTGATTTTTGAAAGTAATTTTTCATCGATCACTCTTTTAAGATAGACTAGTCTCCGTCGTTGTCGGTATAGGTGATCGTTATGCTCATGGCGGACGTCATATCGACCTTCAACAAACGGACTGCTTTCTGCATTTCTGTGTATACGTCTTTCATCGCCTGATTATTAGTCTGAGCCTCCTGATAGAAGTTCTGAGACAACAGGTCAAGCTTTGAATCGATTGTTGTGAATTGACCATTAATAATTTCTGAAAGTAAAGTTCCTGTAGAAGAATCCTTCGCTCCTAACGCATCCAGATAACTTTTAAACGATGGACCTTCAGCTTCCGTGACAATATCTACTCCATTGAAAAATCCCACTGTTGCGTCCTGCGCATTTTCCGCGAGAAGTTTGGAAATATCTTTCTTGTAATAGGCCTCAACCTTATCCGGATAAGCTGTTCCGGAAACTCCACCGACGATTCCCGCCGGTATTCCAATTTTCCCCGAGCGAATGTAGCGCTCATAGTTAAGCACGTAGGCATTCACCACAATTCCCATTGAAGACCCGATATCCAGTCCGGTCTTGCTGATAAATGTGTCTCTGTATGAGCCATTCCACTCAGTAATAACATTAGTGATGAGAGTGTTCATGCGGTCGACAAGCTTTTTCAAGTATGCAATACTTTCTGCGGCATCGTCGCCTG
>DATHIE010000007.1:0-13935 GCA_035316905.1 Chryseolinea sp.
TACCGCGGGGCTGGACACAAAAGTCAATGCTGGATCTAAAGCACCATACGTTTTCGACGTCGCGTCTGCAGTTACGGTTACATTCAGAGGATTGATCGTTAAGAGCGCTCCGGTATAAGCTATAGTGTAATTGCTGTTCGCCACACTACCTTGGTTGATCGCATAACTTCCTACATCCTCGCCGGCAACTCTGGTCAATGAACCAGTAAAGCTGATGGCTTCTCCGTTAGCCAGTGCTGAACCTACTGCCGGATTGGACACAAAGGTCAATCCGGGATCTACAGCACCATACGTTTTCGACTTCGCGTCTGCCGTTACGGCTACATCCAGTGGATTGATCGTTAAGTTCGCTCCGGTATAAGCTATAGTGTAATTGCTATTCGCCACACTACCTTGGTTGATCGCGTAACTTCCTACATTCTCGCCGGCAACCCTGGTCAATGAACCAGTGAAACTGACAAGTAATCCGTTAGGAAGTGCTGAGGCTTCTGCCGGATTGGACACAAAAGTCAACGCAGGATCTAAAGCACCATACGTTTTCGCCTTCGCGTCTGCAGTAACTGTTACATTCAGTGGATTGATCGTTAAGTTCGCTCCGGTATAAGCAATGGTATAGTTGCTGTTGGCGACAGTACCTTGGTTGATCGCATAACTTCCTACATTCTCTCCGGCAACCCTGGCCAATGAACCAGTGAAACTGATGAGTAAACCATTTGCAAGTGGTGAACCTACTGCCGGACTTGACACAAAAGTCAATGCTGGATCTACCGCACCATACGTTTTCACCTTCGCATCTGCTGTTACAGTTACACTAAGCGGCGTGATCGTAAAGTTTGCACCTGTGAATGTTATTGTATAACTATTTAAAGTGGAAGTCAGCGTAGAAGCATTCCGCGTCGAAAGCGTACCCTGGTTGATCGCATAAGATCCTACATTTTCTCCAGCCGCCCTCGCCAGCGCTCCGGTGAACTCATCTGTGATCGCAAGGCCATCGCCACCTACGGAATAGGTATATGTAGGATTAACATCACCATACACTTTTGTCTGACCGCTGTTTACAATAATGGAGATCGGACGTCGGGTAATGTTCAAGTTTCCCTGAACGAACGTGATAGTGTAATTTGAAGAAGTAAGGCCAGCGGGTATAATCTTATAATTATTCCCAAAACTTGTGTTGGTCGTAGCCGTTCCGCTGAAAGTCAGCGTGCCGCCTAAGTCGGTTTCATCGTCGCCATTTACAAATCCATTATATGCTACTGTAAACGGAGTATACACCAGACCATCATATACTTTGCTCTTGTCTTCCGCTGTAATGGTTAATGGCGCGACAGTAATAGAAAGGCTGCCAGGTGCAAAAGTAACCGTGTAGTTAGGGATTGATGAGGCTGGATCTATTACAATCGGGTTACCCAAGTTTTGTGTTATTGCGTAAGAACCTACGTCCTCGCCTGCTGCTCTTACCAAACTTCCAGTTAGACCATCGCCAGGTGCAAGTGAACCTGGAGGTGTGGTATAGGTAAAAGCAGGATCAGCGGCTCCATAGACTTTGGTTGCGTTTGCAGCCGTGACCGTGATAGCTTTTGGTGTAACAGTTAAATTTGTTGAGGCATTAGTAATGCCATTGTAAGTAGCATCCTCGGGATAGCTATACGTAATAGTATAGGGAGAACCCGTTACACCCAGTGTGCTCGTTGGGAAGGTCACACTAAATTGATTTGAACTTGAACCATTACCTCTTGTTGTATTTTGTGTTACTCCGTTAATAGTAACTGTAATAGTACCCGTTGGTTCTGGAGTGCCATTTATGATTCCGCTTAATACCATAGTTGGTGTACCATAGACGATGCTTTGACTTGCAGTAAGCGAAGTAAATGTCGGTGTTAATTTACCGACAGTTAATGTTCTGCTAGAAGAGCTCGCATTATTCCCTGCCTTATCAAAGGCTTTGGCGGACCATGTGTAAGTACCTGCGGGCTTTCCCGCGCCCAAGTTAAAATTCCATCCACCGCCTGCAGACGATAAATCAGTACCTATAAGGCCACCGTCGATATAAAATTCAACTTTTTCAATGTTACTGTCATTGCCACCTGCATCCAGGGGAGTTGCACTAAAGCTTATAGGTGTATTAGGAAGCACACTTGCAAGATCTGCCGGCGCAATTAGCGTCACGGTCGGATTTGTATTGTCAACCGTTATTTGCTTGACTCGATTGTTAGCAGTATTTTCTGAACCACCAGCACCGGCAACGGCAAAATATATACCATCAGGCACATTAGCAGCCGCATTATTTTGGCCGTTCCAAACTTGAGGAACGGTCGATGCATTTCCCGCTAGTGTTCCTATTGTAGCCAAATCTCTTACAATCGCGCCAGCCGGTGTTGTCGAATGAATTTTGATCGTAAAATTACTCAGCGCACCACCGCCTTGATTATCTCCGATAATTGAAGTGTTATCTTTTACACCAAAACTATTTGCAGGAGAGATAATTGCCTCAGATACAGAAGAAATTAGAGCAGTCCCATCGGTAAACGTCCACTCCGCGTGTAAACCGGATAGTTGTCCATCTGCCGTCAAAACAAAAGTCGCACCTAGAGCGCTTTCATCAGATGGTACGTTCCATAAGGTGGCAACATTTCCTTCCCCATCTGCCATAACTGACCATGGTTGGTGATATTGCGGATCGCGGCCTATTGGGGTCCCGCCCACTTGTTCTACAACAAGGGTCACACTCTCGCCGGCGTGAAAGCCATATCCGGTAATGTAGGCGGTTGCGCCAGGGGAATAGTCATCGACATCTGTTTGAATAATTGCTTGTGCCTGGGCTTGAATTCCAATTCCAGCGAAGATGGCAATCAGTATTAAGTGAAGCGCAAGCATAATACTCCTGCGCCGGGACGGTAAAACTGTTTTCATATTACTAGATTAAAGGTGTGCTATATCTCAAAAAACTTACATCCAGTCATCCCGTCATCGTTGTACCGATGCAGCCAATGCCAGGCGGTAAGGGGCTATTTCATTATCTCAATTATTGTCTACGTCGATCTATCCCTGCCAAACATGACCCATGTAAGGAAAAGGGCAATCTTGAACTATATATGGGGTAGCCTATGCCTAAGGTGACCAATACGAGTGAAAGATTCCAATATTGGTTGATCGCTAAACCCAACTATAAAGCCCCGTCAGCGCAAATGTTTTTACTCTTTGCTGTAACAGGAGACAATAAATTAATGAGTGTTATGGACTGAAGCTTCTGGTTGGTCAGTAGAAGATCCTGTGGCTGGCCGCGAACCGATCCAAAAGCCAACGAGCAAAATGATAACAACCAGGAAAATTTGGAACGTAAGAAGTCCTGCCTTCCTTCCGGGAGTTTTTAAATTTTTCATAGCATGAAAGGTTAAAGTACTTTCCCCTTCAAGCCGCGACTAAAGCCAATTATTCGTGACATTTTTAGGGTACTTCTTACTAAGGTAAGTGTTTGCACCATTGCCACATAAAAAGTCGTTAAATAAATTTTTGAGCCGTCAAATTTGCCTGATTTACCGTCCAACAGAAGTGTCGCAATCTTCGCAACGATCTAGCGCAAGCGTTGCGATGCTCAAATGCATTTCACGCAAAGGCCGCAAAGGACCACCGCAAAGACCGCAGAAAAATCCATTCAATCTGCGACCTTTGCCCCGATAGTTATCGGGGCTACTGTCGAGTAGCACTCACGTCATCTTAAACACATCTCGTCAAGACCTACGAACAATTTCTTTGCGCCTGCCCCTCCCGATGCATCGGGATCGGTGGTGAAAAACACACTTGGCTGACGCACACATATTCTACAAAACTTCAAACTTTGAAGGCGACGATACATAGCAGATTCGAAAGCATTGAACGGAAGATTACACGCTTGATCAATTGGCCATTTATACTGGCACTAGCACGTGTGGCGTACTGATGAATGGAGCTCTGAAGGGTCCCGATATATCGGGATCGATGGAAGTGCATCTCCAGATGACGTGCGCATCCTCGACATGACGTACCGTACTTCTACTTACTCAAAACATTCTTCAACGCACCCAACAACAACTTTTCCCCATCACTCTTAACATCCTTTTGCCTCCACGCTACGTAAAAATCGGGGCGGATCAACAAGCAGCCACTGTCTTCTGTTTCTCTTTCTTCTGCCCACGCTCCATAGAGATCAGTGTAATCACAGCCGGGACCAACCTTGACGGTTTTTATTGGAATGCCCAACGTTTTCTCTACTGATCTAGCGGCTTCTATCCAGGATTCACCTCCGATGCCTGTGAACAGGGTAAAATTTCCACGGCCGCATAAATCTAACGTAGAGATTTTCTGGTTGCCTTTTCCGAGCCATACGTGGGGAACGTGAGAACCCGGCCGTGAGCTGGATTGATAATATAATTCGTGGTCCCGATTCCATTTAGGTTCTGGAGTTCCATCGGGGACAATAGCCGAAGAGTTGTAACGCTGATTCATTTCTACGCCATGACAGTTAAACTCATACGATTTGAAAAGAATTGCCTTGCGAAGTTTTTCGCGTTGCTCAGCGGCGACAGATGTATTTTGTTTTCGTTCCTCCATGTGCACTTTCATCAGATCGGGATCCGCTGTGTTCGTCAACCCCAGTGCATCGAAAATAGGACCGAACTCTTCAATGCTTTTGTTGGCTCTGTTTACAATCTGTTTAGCAATGGGTGTACGCTCTGCATGGTAAGTATCCAATAAAGATGAACCTGCTTTGCCTTTCAGCACCAACGCTAACTTCCATGCAAGGTTGAATGAATCTTGAATGGAAGTATTGGAGCCAAGCCCGTTAGAAGGTGGATGACGATGAACCGCATCGCCTACACAAAATATCCGACCCTTGCTGTTCTGCGTTGCGTAACACTGATTGACTGTCCAGACGGAAGTTGACGTGATTTCCACAGGGATGGACTGGTCACCGATCAGGTTGTGGACAATTCGTATCGCTTCATCATTATCTAATTTTGGTGGACCTTGTTTGATATCATAGCCCCAAAGTATCAGCCACTCATTCCACGGCCGAACCATTCGAACCAACCCCATACCTATACCTCCTACATCTGATCCTGGTTGCAGTACCCAGTACAAGACACTCGGACGATGGGCAACATACTTTGACAAGTCCATCTTGCAGACAATGTTTATACTTCCTGCCTTACCCATCTGCCCTTCAAAGGGTAATTCAATGTCCTGTGCAACTTTGCTATTTCCTCCATCCGCGCCGATCAGATACTTCGCGCGAATTTGGTATGTAACTTTTGTTAGGTGATCCAGAACCGTGGCCGTTACTCCGTCTTTATCCTGTATCGAAGAAAGATACTCCGTGTCAAAACGAAAACGCGAGCCTCTCATTCCGGCCGTTGAGACGAGAATAGGTTCAGCCAGGTTTTGTGGGATGTCGCACATCTTCGTGGGACTGGCCAACGTATAGTCTGCCATTCGATTGGGATGTGTTCCCCACGTATGCAGGCGACCTAATTCTTCACTGGCTATACTCGTACAAAAAATATTGTTGCCCATCAGCTCCTGGGGTGTGCCTTTGTCAATGATCTCCTGTTCGATTCCCAGGTCTCTGAATATTTCCATTGCCCGCTGATTGGTGATATGCGCGCGAGGTGTCCGGGCCAGCCAGTTGAATTTAGTTACGACCACATTCTTAATTCCATACGTACTGAGCAGGGCTGCCATCGAAGAACCCGCAGGGCCGCTTCCCACTATTAATACATCCGTTTCAAATTTGACAGAGGGTTTTTCTTCGGCCATGGGATTGTTAATTGTTAATTGTTGATTGTTAATTGTTGATTGTTGATTGTTGATTGCTTTTGATTTATGATTTATGATTTATGATTTGTGGTTTGTGATTTATGATTTGACCCGCCCCTCATAGGCTTTCCTCAATAAATTTTTGATTCCATCTATAGTTATATCAACGGGGTTGGGAAATTTCATGGCTCCTATGACTGCAGCTGCTTCTTCAAGCCGATTTTCCTTAAAGCCTATTGCTTTCAAAGATATGTCCGCTCCCATTTGTTCTGCCAGCGTTCGTAATTTGTGCGGTGGATGCTCATCTTCGAGCGCAGTCTGCAAATCACGCACGGTAGTCTTCGGTAATGCTTGCAGTTGGAATTCCAACACATACGGAAGTAAAACCGTGTGCACCTTGCTGTGATCCATTCCAAAGCTGCCACCTAATACGTGAGCTGCTTTGTGGTGAAGGGACATGGATACTTCACTCAATACTTTTCCACCCAGATAGGCTCCGAATTGTAAATTCTCGTTCGCGTTACGCAACGACTTCTCCGAGATCAACTGTTCCATTCCCGTCTTCAGAAATTTTATTCCCATGAACGAAATTTGATAGGTGATGGGATTGTAGTCAGGAGCGTACAGTGCTTCAATCAAATGCGCCATAGCATTCATTGAGCTTGTCGCCGCTAAAGAGAGCGGCATTCGTTCCGTTAGCGAAGGATCATAGATAACTGATCGGGGAAGTACCGATAAATTTCTGCCTACCGTCTTTACCCCATCGGAGCTGATGCCATACACATGAGTCATTTCAGAACCAGCATACGTCGATGGAATGGCGAGAATGGGAAGGTGATTTGTCAGCGCCATACCTTTTGCCAATCCAATGGCAGATCCACCACCAATGGCGACGATAAGATTGGATTGTTTCTCTTTTGCTAAACCCAACGCTTCGACTACCACCTCTTTGGGTACGTGTTGTACAATTTTTGAATAGTGAAATACATTTTCTTCACCCAACGATTTTTTCAATTCATCAACGATGTATTGTGTTCGATCACTTGAAATAACAAACAACCGCTGCCCTCCCAGTTCACTGACGACATCATTGATATTCTGGAGTTGATTTTTTCCAAAATATACTTTAGTGGCGAAGGATTGATACGTAAAATCCATACTACCCTTTCGCCTTTAATTTAAAATCGTATTCCACTTCGTAAAAAGGCGACGTAAATCCAACGGCTTTTGCCGCAGCAGCCGAATCATTGCGGATGAAATCTAGGACCAAGGAATCCTTCACACCAAACACCGCATCGGAATCAAGATACTTATCTCCCTTCACAAAAATATGCGTGATCAACCGTTCATATCCGGGGGCAGTAATCATAAAATGAATATGCGCCGGTCTCATAGGGTGACGACCAGCAGCTCTTAACAATTCGCCAACCGGGCCATCCGTAGGAATGGGATAGGCGGAAGGTTTAATCGTTTTGAAAAAGAACTCTCCATCATCTTTCGTCTTAAAAACACCGCGAAGGTTTACTTCAGGTTGTTTCTCATCTTGCACATCGTAGAAGCCAATGTCATCGGATTGCCAGACATCAATCAAGGCGTTACTGATCGGCCTGCCGGATTTGTCAAGAATTTTTCCCTTCACAAGCGTTGGTTCTCCGCGTGTAGCTTCAGGGCCGCGGGCAATAGTACTTCCCATTTCCATAGGTTCGGCGAAAGCATGAAACGGACCGGTCACCGTCGTTTCGGTAATACCGTCAGCATCGCGATGGTTAATAGCATCCACCAGCATGGAAACACCTAATACATCAGACAGTAATATAAACTCCTGTCTTTTATCCGTACACGTCTTTCCTGTGCGAGTAAGAAAGTCGATGGCCTTGAACCATTCTTCTTCCGTTGGCTCCAGGTCTCGCACAAAATTGTGCAGATGCAAAATAAGTTTTGTTAAGATCGTTCGCGTTCGTTCATCCTTGCACTCAAGCCGCGCCAAAACTGATTCTGTAAAGTCTTTCATGTCATTATCGGTCTGGTGGAATTCTCTTAAAATGTAGGAAGAAAATATGACACCCCCCCGGGCCCACCCCCTCCAGGGGAGAATGAAGTTTTTTAAAACCGTCATCCTAAGCTTCGAGAGGCGCGTTGAAGGAATTGAACTGAGAATTATTCTACGGATAGTGAAAGCGTCTTTATTGAAAACCGTCATCCTGAGCTTCAAAAAGTAGGCTGAAGGAATTGAACGAATAAATTATCTAAGACAAGTGAATGTTTCAGATTGTGTGCTGCGAAGGATCTCATTCAGTCTAAGCTGTACTTAGAAAGTACACACTAATCGGAAGGAGATCCTTCGCTACTCGGTTGATTCGGTTAGTCGGTGTTTTAATTGAGAGGTACTATTAACGATGTTCTGACTGCACCCACAGCTCAGGATGACGGATCAAAGAGGCGGAGTTGGCATTTTTCTGCGGCCCTCTGCGCCGTGCCCGCCGTAGCCTTGCGAAGGCTGGTGCATTCTTTTGCGCCCTCTGCGGTAAAAAAGTCTGGGCACACATTGTCAACCTACATACCCACTTGCATCGGGGTTGGCCATTAATAGACAGGGCTCCTTATCTCCTCACCTCCTCATCTTCTCCCCACCCCAAATACAGGAAAAACCCTCAAACGATCTCCTGCTATTTCCTTTTGCCTGGTACCTGCCTGGGAAGCTACTTTTACTTCTGTATTCAGGGCACAGTTGCATTGTTATTTGTAAAACTGATTTTTAAAAATCCACACGACAAAGAAAATAAAAAACATGGCCTCTCTCATTCCCGGTTACGAATACGACATTTTTATAAGCTACCGTCACAAAGACAATCAATATGACGGATGGGTCACGGAGTTTGTAACCTATTTCAAAAAGGAATTACAGTCTACCTTCAAGGAAAAGGTTTCTATTTATTTTGATGAAAACCAGCAAGATGGATTACATGACACCGATGACGTGAACGATTCTTTAAGAGATAAGATCAAATGTCTCGTATTTATTCCCATCGTATCCAGGACCTTTTGCGATCCTGCAAGCTTTGCATGGAAGAATGAGCTTCTTACGTTTCTTGATTTCGCGAAGGGTGATCCCTTTGGTTTAAAAATTAAAGTGGCCAATGGGAATGTTTCCAGCCGCATACTACCCGTAAGAATACATGACCTGGACCACGAGGACGTCGAGATGTTTGAACGTGAGATTGGTGGAGTGATACGTCCCATCGATTTTGTCTTTAATTCCGCAGGAGTTAACCGCCCATTAAGAGCTCATGAAGACGACCCAAGAGAAAATCAAAATCATCTCTTCTATCGCGACCAAATCAATAAGCTAGCCAATGCCGCGAGGGTGATTATTACGTCCATGCGGTGTCCCAGACAAAAGCTGCTGCAACCAGCTCCCGCAGTTGAAACGCCAGTGTACAGCAAAAAGAAAATTTCGGGTGACAAATTCCTGAGCGTTGCGTCTACAGTTTTACTTATGTGCTGCCTTTGTTACGTCATGTTCACCAGCGAAAATAACAAGGACAGCGCCAGAACTGATGACGGACGGACCATCGCAGTACTTTCTTTTATTGATATGAGCGAGCTGGGGGACCAGGAATTTTTTGGCGATGGACTGAGTGAAGAACTGTTGAATCTGCTCGCTAGAATTCCTGACTTGAAAGTAATCTCCCGCACATCTGCTTTTAGTTTCAAGGGAGCAAAGGAAGATATACGTACGATAGGGGATAAGTTGGGTGTGACGCATTTGCTGGAGGGCAGTGTACGCAAATCAGATAGTGTAATACGCATCAACGCACAATTGATCAGAGCCAGCGACGGAACTCAAGTATGGAGTCAAACATTTGACTGCGACACGAAAGACATACTTAAGGCCCAGGGTGAGGTGGCCGATGCCGTCGTCAAAGAATTAAAAGTAAAATTGTTGGACAATACCCTGCTAACAGAAAAAAGAGTGAGTGGCCCGAGAGTAGGAGATATTGAGGGAAATCTGGTAGAGTAAAGGAGCAGGTGCTCAATAATCCCAATCAAGCTTTACAATTCTATTTTTTATGGCATACATCACCAACCCAACCCTGCTCTTTACATTTAGCTTTTCAAAAAGCGAATTGCGATAGCCGTCAATAGTCTTTGGACTGAGGAACATTTTGCCTGCAATTTCATGGTATGTCATTTCGCTGCAGGCGAATTGAAGGAATTCTTTTTCCCTATCGTTCATTTGATCGGCGCCGGGATGTTTATGTGTGCCTTCCGCCTCGCTTTGAAGTGAATGAACTAGTTTACCCGTGATGTAATCCGTGTAGTAAAAGCCTTTATTGGCCACCGCGCTTAACGCATCTCCTAATTCCTGGGGTTCTACATCCTTGCATAAATATCCTTTTACACCCAGCCGGAGCATTCTCACAATCGTTTCTTCTTTTTCGATCATGCTCACGACAAGTATTTTGATAGTCGGGTAGTTTTCCTGCAGCCATTGCACGCTGGCGAATCCATCCATACCGGGCATGTTCACATCCATGAGGACTACATCCGGTAGATTGTTCTTATCCATTTTTTTCTGGAGATCAAAACCATTGTCGGCTTCAAATAAGATCACGTGCTTGATGCCCGCAACTTCTATAAGACTTATGAGTCCTTTGCGAAATAGCCTGTGATCATCTACAAGCCCAAGTTTAATGCTATGTTCTGTGACCGACATGATTCATACATGCAGTTCAATGGAAATTACCGTCCCCGATCCAGGTGAGCTTTTTATAGTAAGCTCTGCATTGATAAGCTTTGCTCTGCTTTGCAGGTTCATCAATCCTGAACCACCGCCTTTTATTTTTGCTTCCTTATCAAAGCCCACGCCATCATCGCTGAATGCTAATATAAGAAATTTTGATGTTGCATTGAGAGACAAGACGATCCGTTTCGCACCACTGTGTTTTATAATGTTGTTGATAATTTCCTGCGACATCCTATACAAGATTATCGTAGTGTTCGCGTCAAGCATGGGAATAGAACCTTCCTGTTGCATGACGATTTCATATTGACCGGTTTTGTTCAGTCTTTCAACTTCGTTTTCGAGACCCTTATCAATCCCCAGCTGAGATACACGCTCACTGTTGAGACTAACAGAAAGCGATTTCAAATCCGTTATCAATTGACGTACTAGTTCTTTCGTGTCTTCAATCTTTTGGGCCGATTGTTCATCCGCCTTCAACTGAAGTGTATTCAAATTTATTTTGATGAGACTGGCGATCTGTCCAAGGTTGTCATGAAGTTCGTAGGCTATATTCTGCAGCGTTTGCTCTTTTATTTCAAGTTGTGACTGAAGTAAGGTCTGAGAGAATTGGGACTGCAGTTGCTGTTTTTCTAAACTATGCTTGAAGTTATTCTTTTGATATTTCACTACGATTCTCAATAGCCAAAGCAAAACCAAAAAGATAAAAATTACGGCCCCGCTAACTATGGTTATTTTTGAATCCATATTTTAGAATTGATAGACTTGAAGAAGAAAATGCAGCCAATCGCAAAAAAAATATTGTGTATTCTCCACAAGGTACCAACGTTATCGTATGAGACAATGGATAGATAATTATAACTTAAGAAAATCAGTAGGCTGCTTCCAAAGTAAATGAGTATTCCCGAAAGGGACCAGAACAATTTCAATTCAAAAATAGTATCACCTGATTTATAGTTCATAAGATTTTGAAATCCATAATACGTATACATACAGAGCAAAAAGGCCCCTATCGAATAGGAATAACTATTGAATGACGTATAAGATTGAATAAAGATCAGATTAACAAAAAAGAAAACCAAAAAACCGCAGAACGTTATGACGACAATTTTTTGGATGAGCCGATCGCTGATAATTAATGTATAAAAATAGTAGGTGAAGAGAAGTTGTGTAAAGAAGCAATTACAGTGATAAACCCAATGATTATTGATTTGATTATACTGTAAGATATTTGCTATCCCGTTGAAGAATAATTGAGAGAAGAGGAAAAGCAAAAGGATAAGATCAGATTTTACTAATCCTATCCTTTTAAAAAATAGACAAAAAAGGAAGACAGTTAAAGGCGCAACGACATCTAAATACACCAATAGCATTCCAAAAAGTTATTTAGTGTAACACTCTTCCTTGACGTCGAACGTTCTACATGGAGGTGGATAGGGACATCCAGCTCGCTTGGGTGACGTATTTTGGACAAGGATATCGCCATCGCCACCCGGTTTAGGATTACTGGAAAACAGGGGAAAGCCGAATAGCGCAGCGTTTCCTTTCTCGTCGGCTCCCTGAATGAAAACGAATCCTTTAAGTTCTTTTCCGCCCATCGATTTTTTGTATGTATCAGAGTCATACGCATCGATAAGTTCTTTCAGTCTCTTGACTGAAAAGAAGTACTGATTTGATTGATCCATAAAAAGAAGGGTTTTAGTTGTGAATGATAATTAAGTAAAGCTAGGACTTCTTCTTTTACTTTTTCCCCCTCTTTTTCGATACAGGTTTTTTCTATCTGGAAACAGGAAAAACCCTTAACGAATCTCCTCCTTTTTCCTTTTGCCTTGCCCTTTCCTGTATCGTAACTTTGGAAAGTAATAGATCGCTGCCACCGGAGCAATTGTGGAATAATGGGATCAATGGTCCTGCTGATTTGACACAATTAGATCGCGCTCCACTGATGTTATTGTTATTTCAAAACCCCTCCAATATGAAGTTACCTATATTACTCTCCCTAATTTTTTCTGCAGTTTGTTCCCAATATGCCCAAGCACAGAAAACACTAGCCGCTGAACTGGAAGGTGACACAACCATTTCAGGTGTGATAAAAGTTTATCAAAGAGCAATCCCCGATAAGAGTGTCAATCATTCCGATGTATCTTCTCAGAAGAAGTTTTTTGAGGATTTTACTGAGAACAATTTGGAATTAAGATTAAAGTCAGATAACCTAAACCTTTCTATTCGTAAACGGTTGGCAGGAGTTAGAAACGCACAAATGAAAGCAAGAAATAAACTCAAGGATGATTTCAACCTAAGCCTTGATTCTATATTTAATAAAAGACCAGCACTAGCGCTCCAAGAGCAGGAAAGGAAGGTACAAGATCTTCGGGCGGGATTAGTGAAGTCGGCAACAGGGCTACGGAGAGTTCAAAACAGAGAATATAGATACATTTACTACAGGGCTGACACCCGATACATCCGGATTCTTCCAGCCCGCAATGCCCGCTTCAGCCAGATTTATTATGGTGAACTGAAAGATTCTTTGTATCTGAGTTTTTTAAGACATCAATTCTTAACCTTTAACGATGATTTCGGTGCGCTTTCAAGCGAAATTGTTGCAGGTTATCTGGGACCATTTCGAACTAGCCTGAGCACTGCTATATCGCGCGCGAATGAAATAAGAATTGACCCTGCCGAGTTGGAAGATAAAACGGATGCTGAAATTGAAACCATAGTGAATGAGAACTACCAGCAGAATTTATCCAATAATACATTAGCTACAGTACTGGCAGGCGGAGGATTGCTTGCTCTTAAAGCGCAATACCCTCTGGTATATTTTAATCCCACATGGAGTCCGCATTTTAAGTTTGATAATCAATTAGTCGGAACACTGGCTGGACAATTCCCCATCGCTGGCAGCTCTACGCCCGAAAATCAAATGAACCTATGGGGAAGTTATGGAATAGAAAACTATGCATACATACCTCTTCGTGAATTTACCGGCGATGACGAAGAAACTACTTCTTTTGGCTTTTTCTTTCAGTATAATATCAGACACGTTTCAGGTTCTGGAGAATTTGAAAATAATTTGAATATTAATAAAGGCTTTTGGATGGGTGAATTTAAAACAGGTATCTACTATAGCGGTATTCAAATTACCTATACATACCTGAATTTTTCCAACAAGCAACTTGATGGTCAATTTCAAAATACGTTTACGCTCGCTTATGCGCCTAAATAAATAGTTCGCACCACCCCCTGTCCCCCTTCCTAGTCTATGCACACATTTATCCTGACAGGGTTCGATTAACTTTGATATAGTTTTGAAGAACGATCCATCCTTTGAGCATTGTAATGGGACCAGGCGGATCTTTATCTTCAGGCTTCCAGTCACCTAATCTGGCGATAAT
>DATHIE010000008.1:0-3738 GCA_035316905.1 Chryseolinea sp.
TATCCGGAGCTAAGCGAGTTATATTCTTTCCGGGGTTGTTAGTTATGGATTTTCCACAACTTTTTCAACGGATCGTCCCAGGTACCTAGGCACCTAGGTAGCCAGCTCAGGCACCACTCATACCAATCCAATTCCCGGGAAGGCAAGATTTCCTATCTTTACTTACTGGACTAAAAATTCTTTCCACACAATTTCATGCTTATGAACCGGCGTAATGTACTTAAGACAGCAACCGCAACTGCTGGATTGTCCTTGGTTGGACCCTTGGCATTCAGTAAGGGACCAAAGAAAAACAAGGAGAAGTTCCGGTTATCGCTTAACACCAGCACCATCATGGGGCAAAAGTTAGGTGTTGAAAAATATATCGACATCGGCGCCCGCGCGGGTTATGATTGTATTGAACTCTGGATTGGCGATATCAAAGAATATCTAGGCAAAGGGGGCACGTTAAAAGCATTGAAGAAGCTTTTAGATGATAGCAAACTTCCTGTTGTGGATGCAATTGGCTTCGCTCCATGGATGGTTGATGATGAAGAGCAACGCAAGGCTGGATTCAAACAGATGGAGGAAGAAATGGAAATGTTGGCGGCATTGGGTTGCCCAAGAATAGCAGCTCCTTCGGCGGGCGTAAAACCAACGGATACACTGGACATGTTTAAAGTTGGTGAACGGTTTGCCGCCCTTGTTGCCCTTGGCCGCAAAACGGGAGTCACACCTCTTTTAGAATTCTGGGGTGCGTCCCGGTTCTTTCATTTAGGACAGGTTCTTATGGCTGCTGCTGTTGCAAATGACCCGGGCGTACGGATACTTGCAGACGTCTATCACCTTCATCGGGGCGGCTCGGGATTTGAAGGACTCAAAATGATCGACGGAAGTCTCGTCGAGATCTTCCATATGAATGACTACCCCGATACGATCCCTCGTGAAAAACTCGAAGATAAGGATCGTATATATCCCGGCGACGGCGTTGCTCCCCTGAAACAGGTTCTCACCGATCTCAAGAATATGAAAGGACCAAAAATTCTTTCGCTTGAGTTATTCAACCGGGAGTATTGGGCACAGGATGCTCTGCAAGTCGCCAAAACAGGGCTTGAAAAAATGAGAAAGGTTGTCGCTGAAATTGCCTAACAACAAAAGCACGAATCACAGTCGGCATTTTCATAATTACCTTGATTTCAGGATTGGCTGATAGGGCCTTTTGATTCCCGTAGATAGCGCAGATTGAATACACGCTGATTCACGCGGAACAAATCTGTGAAAATCTGCGTGTCTTATCCACGTCATCTGCCGGAAAACATTAGTATCACTTGGCCAATCCCGATAATCCTTAAATCATGCGAATCACGGTCAATTCTTCTTCTTGACTTTCACAGCGGTTGCAGACGGTGCTTCGGGCACTGCTTCGAGTATAAACGCTATGTCCTGACCTACATAGTTAGCGTGGCCGCCCTTTGTTTTTAGTGAGGGTATTGAAAATGAAAGGGTATTGTCGCTAGCTGTTATTTCGTTCTCACTGATGAACTCACCTCTCCAGGTGTGATATAACCTCAACTTGTATTTTCCATTTTTGGCCGCAGTGATCTTTACGACGTCACCGGCAACATCCGTTTTTGGATTAACGACCCAGCCATAAATCAGCTTGTCGCTCTGCATTGCAAACCCGTCGCCATCAGCGATGGTTACATTAATGCGTGAGACGTTGGAAAGTTTGGAAAACGCAATGTTATCGCTAAACCTGCGTATGCTTAAGAGCTGATTCGATACTATAACATCATTCATCCGTCCACTGAACGCCCACCAGAAGGGTGTCATCGATGCTCCAGTTGCTAGCGAAACCCAAAGTACATTGTGGTGCATCGCAAGGTATCCCGGCATGCCAGGCTCATAATAAGTATGATCCCACCCCGTTTCACCAATGATCACAGGCTTACCGTAACCATCCCACAACTTTTTTACCTGATCGGCATAATTATTATAGCTATACCGCAAGGGATGTACATCTGCGGAATCTAACGTTCCTGCTTTTGTTATGGGGAAACCCTGAGCCTCATAAATCTCTCTCGCAGCAATGTCTGTTGCCTGGTAGCCCTCGTGAAAAAATTCTTTAATACCTCCACTGCGTGTGCCTGTAGTCGGATGGTTATAAGGATCGTGAGCCTTAAAATAGTCGTGCACTTTTTTCGTCCATTGACCAGCCATCACACTGTCACCAGATACCCAACCATCTGTTCCGTTGATTTCATCAACAATAAACCAGATTGCTAAAGACCTGCTGTACCCCCACCGCGCGATAAAATAACGGTATAACTTTTCCTGGTATTTCCACGCTTCGGGACTCCTGTAAAAATCCTTTGATGCTGTGACATGCTGATAAGGATTGGTGTGCCATCGGATATTGAATCCTCCCCAAACCGTTTCGGATAAAAACGAATGAAACCAAAGATTGAGGCTAATTAGTATTTCACGCTCTTCACATAATTCGAACATGTCGTCGATACGCATACACATATCCTGGTCGTATCTCCCCACTCCACTTCCCATCGTCTCAAGCGGCGTAATGAAGTTGCTGATAAAGTTTACACCCTTATTTTTGAGATCGTCCAGATTTTCCTTTGTCAATCTCCCATTATACCAAAGACCAACCCCGTAAAAGGGCGAGCCATTCTTGTATTCGAGATAACGTTTATTCGATGCAATCCTTACCGGTCCTTTGTACTTTGACGGGACTGCCTTAAATGATCTTTCCTCACCGATACCGATCCCGGACCTGTCTCGAACCTTTACCTGATACTTCCATTTCCCTAATTCGTCGGGTGAGAACCTTACCTTCCACATTGTGCCAAACGTGTATTGGTAGAAGCCTGGAATATTCCATTTTTTCCCCGACGGAGAAGTGAACGTTACAACGATATCAATATCGTCGGGATCAAATGGATTAACGAAATGTGCCTTGAGTGTTAGCCTGGCTTCAAACTTATCGTATAGGCCAACGGAGTCAACATTTTGAAAAACGTTAAGGACCTTAGGACCTCCTGTCGTATCCGTTGGTGCCTGCGCAAAAACAATTGTCGCGGAGGCAAAAAGAAATATGTAGCATAACAATGCTTTTGTCATAGGTAAAGGTGAGTAACAATTGAAGGTAGCCCCGGACGATATCAAACAAAAATGTCTTTACATCAACGGCAAGGAGGAGAGACTCGACTCGAAATTGCTCTAGACCAAATGACATTAATGCAGTTTTGCCCTTAGTGTGCAAACAACTAATTGACCTGGGACCTGTATATTTGTCATCACAAACCCTCAAAGCCATCGCGTCCTTTACACGATCTCGAACAACTTCATTTCCGTGAAATATAGTCTAAAACATCTCCTCGGTTTCCTTGCTCTCTGTATAGCTTTCCTTTCATGTAAAGAATCAACCGATAAAACGTTTCCGGAAGGACTTCTATGTGAATACATCTCCAATCCGCTGGGAATTGACGTCGTTCAACCAAGGCTGAAGTGGAAAATAAATACAACGAAGGAAGCCTATCATCAATCTGCGTATCAGGTTTTGGTTGGCACTGATTCGAGCGAAATAGCCAAAGGAAATGCGGACATGTGGGATTCTGGAAAAATCAGCAGTCCAGACGTTATTGTTACGTACGGAGGAAAAGCCCTTCAGCCTTTTACCCGATACTATTGGACGGTTCACGTGTGGGACCAGGAAGACCAGATCAGAATGGAAAAGGCAAAACA
>DATHIE010000009.1:0-4137 GCA_035316905.1 Chryseolinea sp.
GCTGAAATACCATCGATAGCTACTTCATACGCGAACAAGTATTGGCCAGCAGGTGCTACGAGAGGGGAGATCACACCAGAGTATCTTGGGGTCGGGTATATTATTGGACCTCGTATCTCCGGCGTATTGGTTGCTGGATCCGTCCTCGCATGGTGGGCCTTGATCCCGCTATTAACAACGCTGGTGGATCCCGATACAATCGCTTTGCAGTTGGTGAAGCTGGGATATCTTACCGACATCAACTCAGCCGGCGGACCTGGCGCGTGGGATCCACAGGCGCATACATTCGGGAGTTATGCAGATGCTATCTACAGAGCGTATATCCGGCAAATTGGAGCAGGCTCTGTCGCGGCAGGAGGATTCATTACACTAGTCAAAACAATTCCGACGATCGTCTCTTCCTTTAAGGAAAGCCTGGGTTCAATGAGGGATAAAAATGAAGCAGGAGTCCTGCGCACCGATCGTGATCTTTCTTTTAAAGTGGTAATCATTGGAAGTTTAGTTCTTGTGCTGTTGATCGCAATCCTTCCCAGCGGAATCATTCCGGGCGACAACTTTGTCCAGAAACTGTTCATCGGAATCCTCATCGTGGTTTTTGGATTTTTCTTTGTCACGGTGTCTAGTCGTATCGTTGGCTTGGTTGGCACCAGTAATAACCCGATTTCCGGAATGACGATAGCTACGTTGATGGGAACCTGTCTCATCTTTACAAGCGTAGGATGGTCTGGCAAGCTGTACGAACCACTAGCGTTGGTGGTAGGGGGAATGATATGCATTGCGGCAGCCAACGCTGGCGGAACATCACAGGACCTTAAAACGGGCTATATCGTTGGGGCAACTCCGAAGTATCAGCAATTGGCATTATTCATCGGGGCCATCGTTTCTTCTATCGCCATTGGCGCTGTTGTGCGTATACTCGATACACCGACACCCGAAATGATTTCACAAGGGTTAACCCATGCGATTGGAAGCGATCGTTATCCCGCTCCTCAGGCCACATTGATGGCGACTTTGGCTAAAGGTATCTTATCGTTCAACCTCGATTGGCAGTTTGTTATTGTCGGCGTATTTATCGCCGTCACGTTAGAGCTATGCGGAATCAAGGCCCTTGCTTTTGCTATTGGACTCTACCTTCCGCTAGCCACTACGCTTCCTATTTTCGCGGGAGGAGCAGTCAAAGGTTATGTCGATTGGAGGGCGGAGCGCAAAAATGAAAAGAAAGAAGACGATGAGCTTGGAAAGGGAAGCTTGTTTGCAACAGGTTTGATTGCTGGAGGCGCGATTACAGGTGTGATTGTAGCTATTCTTTCAGTTTTCCTGGCCGATGGAATGGCACAGCTTAATCTCGAACCTGGCCTCACGGAAGCGATAGGCCATGGCGGATACCAAATAATGGGAACTCTCTTCTTTATTGGTATGATGACCTGGTTGTACCAACAAGCAGTCAAGAAATGATTTAAATTTCGAGGCATCAGAGTTACAAACTGATGCCTCTCTTTTTACGCCTTCGATTGATGATCTATCATTCGTTTTAATGTTTCAAGTGCATTCACTTCAGATTGGTCGACTTTTCCATCCGCCTGGATGATCTCTTTGAGATCATTGAACAAATGCGCATCTACGGCCGCATCATTGCTAAAATGCCTAATTGAATCTGAAAGGAGTTCGGTCAACTTATTTTTATCAAACGAATTATACTCGCGGATTGTAACATATAGCTTCTTTTCGAGGTCAGTGCCTGCTGAAAAGAGTCCGTTCATTTTGTCCTTGATGGCTGCCATTTCTGTCGGGTCATAGCTATCGTCGGCTCGCGACATATGAACATATAAAAAGAGAATGAAGTCGGGGAGGTTGGCGTGTATTACCATAGTTGCATCGGATTAAAAAACGAAAATAATAAAAAAGGCCTCACCTTTCGATGAAGCCTTCTTTCTATAACTTCCGCATAGTGCGGTGATGATATTACATCATTCCACCCATTCCGCCTCCGCCGTGTGGCATTGAAGGAGCAGGGTTTTCTTCAGCAATCTCGGATACTACAGCCTCAGTCGTTAACAGGAGGCCAGCAATCGACGCAGCATTTTCCAATGCAAGGCGAGTCACTTTTGTAGGATCGATGATACCTGCATCGAAGAAGTTCTCATACTTGTTATCAAGAGCATTGTATCCATAGTCCTTTTTGCCATCGCGAACTTTGTTCACGACCACAGAACCTTCCTGACCAGCATTCTCAGCAATAGTTCTCAGGGGAGATTCAAGAGCAAGACGAACGATATTTACGCCTGTAGCCTGGTCTTCATTAGTAACTCCAAGGTCTGCAGGATTCTTAAGGGCTTCGATAGCGCGAACATACGCCACACCACCACCAGGAACGATACCTTCCTGAACAGCAGCACGAGTTGCATGCAATGCGTCATCAACGCGGTCTTTTTTCTCTTTCATTTCTACTTCGGTAGCAGCACCAACGTACAGGATAGCTACGCCACCTGAAAGTTTTGCAAGACGCTCCTGAAGTTTTTCTTTATCGTAGTCAGAAGTTGTAGTGTCAATCTGAGCCTTGATTTGTGATACGCGGCCCTGGATCTCGGCCTTCTTGCCTGCTCCGTTAATAATGGTAGTGTTGTCTTTATCGATGTTGATTTTCTCAGCACGGCCGAGCATATCCAACGTTGCGTTCTCAAGTTTGAAGCCTTGTTCCTCAGAGATTACTTTTCCGCCGGTAAGGATAGCGATGTCTTCCAACATAGCTTTTCTTCTGTCACCGAAGCCAGGGGCTTTAACGGCCGCTACACGTAATGCGCCACGGATTTTGTTTACTACAAGTGTAGCAAGAGCTTCACCTTCAACTTCTTCAGCAATGATCACCAATGGCTTGCCTGTCTGAGCAGATTGCTCAAGCACGGGAAGCAATTCTTTCATGCTGCTGATCTTTTTGTCATAGATAAGAATGTAGGGTTGATCTAAATCAACCTCCATTTTTTCGGTATTGGTCACAAAGTAAGGGGAGAGGTAGCCTCTGTCGAATTGCATACCTTCTACAGTCTTCACTTCCGTTTCTGTTCCTTTGGCTTCCTCGACAGTAATGACACCATCTTTGCCTACTTTTTCCATAGCATCGGCAATCATCTTTCCAATTGTTTCATCACTGTTGGAGGAGATTGTCGCTACCTGTGCTATTTCGCTTGAATCTTTGATCTTCTTGGATTGCTTCTTCAAATGTTCAACAACTGCATCAACTGCTTTGTCGATACCACGCTTCAGATCCATCGGATTTGCACCTGCTGCCACGTTCTTAATACCGTGTGCATAGATGGATTGAGCAAGCACAGTAGCGGTTGTGGTACCATCACCTGCAGCATCAGCCGTCTTAGAAGCTACTTCTTTCACGAGTTGAGCACCCATGTTTTCAATAGGATCTTTCAATTCGATCTCTTTCGCAACTGAAACGCCGTCTTTGGTAACAGTAGGAGCACCAAACTTCTTGTCCAGGATCACATTGCGTCCTTTAGGACCGAGCGTAACTTTTACTGCATCAGCAAGTTTATCAACACCTTTTTTGATCTTGTCCCTCGCTGTGGTGTCAAAGGTTATTTCCTTAGCCATAATGTTTTTTAATGTTTTGGTTAGTGATTAAATGATTCCGAAGATGTCAGAGTTTCTCATGATGAGGTACTCTTTTCCGTCTATGTTGATCTCTGTTCCGGAATACTTTCCATAAAGAACGTTATCCCCGACTTTCACCGTCACAGGCTTATCCTTCAGGCCTTCGCCTACGGCTATAATTTTGCCTTTTTGGGGTTTTTCTTTCGCGGTGTCAGGAATGATGATTCCAGACGCAGTCTTGGTTTCAGCTTCAGCCGGTTCTACTAATACCCGGTCCTCATTTGGTTTGAAGTTGATTTTTGCCATATGTGTGATGGTTTAAATGGTTAACAAATTGTGACATCCCACGCCTTACACCTATTGTGCCAAGGCGAAAAGAAGGGCGAATAACGGACAAAATTTTTACATATGTCAGGTTTTTCTCGGTATTCGAGATTTGTCTGGCATGGTTTTCGGCTTGGTTAGCGTCAGGATGTCAGGCGTGTCCGAATGGTCGGGTTGGTCGTCGTTACCTAGTCCTTTTGACGCAGACCT
>DATHIE010000010.1:0-4636 GCA_035316905.1 Chryseolinea sp.
CGGTGTAAAACTTACCGACAGTTGTTGGGCATTCCCTAATCCCAGAACCGTTCCAACTCCAGGGGTATATGCAAATGTACCTGCTACAGGGCTACCGTTGTAACTTGCTGTCGCATTCAGCTGGGTCGCACTCAGTGCTGTGCCTACTGTGATGGATGCCGGTGTCGCCCAGGTGATCACCGGAGTCACCAAGGAAACTTCAACCACATCAATGGTCACCGTTTTGCTTACCGGATTATACAGGCTGGGGTTGCCTGGTGTAAACGTTACTGACAATTGTTGTGCATTACCCAATGCTAAAACCGTACCCGATGGCGGAGTATATTCGAATGTTCCCGGTACAGGGCTACCGTTGTGCGTCGCTGTGGCATTTAGTTGTGTTGAACCCAATACCGTTCCAACCGGTAACGACGGTGGTAGCGACCATGTGATGACTGGGGTTACCAACGGGATGTTTTCGCAATCGGGATGCAGCTTGACTTCCCGAGTTGTCGAGGCGCCTGCCGCGTCCGTGACTTTAAGTACAATCCGATAGTAATATATTTGACCGTCACATCCGAGCGGGTCTACCGTAAGGCTTGATGAAGGTGACGTAACTTTTGGATTCGGGTGCGAATGATTGTTGTGGTGCAAAAAGGTCTGCCATTCGAAGGTAAGCTGGTTTAACGCGTGCTCGTCGTCAGTTACCGTGGCTTGTAGCAGGTATGTCGTTTCCTGATTCAGTGGGTATAGGGTGCCATCCACTGGACTGTCGATCGTGACCTTGGGCGGCGTGTTGTTGAGAGAAATGGAGAGCGTGGTTTGATCCGAAGCCCCTAAATTGTCTGTTACCTTAAGCGTTACCGTGTATTCAATAGGACCACCGGAAGGAGCAGTGAATGTATGTATTGGGTTGGCCTCGGTACTCAATGGAGTGCCATCACCAAAATTCCATTCGTAAGTTAACGGTTGACCTTCAGGATCAGTAGAACTGCCACCAGTCAGTTGTGCGATAAATGGAGACGCTCCAAACGTATTGTCAACCGACGCTGCAGCTTCAGGCGGACGATTGCTGGAGTAGGAGACCTTCCTGATTTCAGAAGGAAAATTAATATAATAAAGGCCGCCCTGAGTTGGATGGACTGCCATTCCCACCACAATCGCACCGCTGTTTATGAAGTTACGTACCTGGACAGGTTTATCGTTTTCATCCATATCAAGATGGCGCAGCCAACCATATGAGTAGTCGCCAAAGAAGTACTCATTTTGATATTCCGGAGGAAAGTCACTATGAGGATAAAATACTCCCCCGACAGCGGCAGAGCCGGAAAAGAGAGGGCCAGCGACCGGTGATCCGGGTGCTCCGATGTTGATCACGCCCGCCAGTTCACCATTAAAAATACCTGTTCGTGACCGCAACGTTCCTCCATGTATCCAATCTATAACAGGCCTGTGGTGACTAAAAGTTTTAATCGACGATGGAACGTTTTGTCCAACGTTGCAAGGATTAGGGAAACTTACCTGGCCGCTAGCAGTTGCTTGCTTAAGCAGGTCCTGAAAATTGAAAAATTCTCGAGTGCATCCGTTGATCTGGTAAAGTGGATTCGGTGCCGTCTTATTGGCAACGAGCATCGCAAACATCTCCGAAGGTTCCAGTCCTTCAAAAATAGGCCACCCTAAGTTCAGCCCTGGTTTGTCTATTACATTTATCTCCTCCCATGTATTATATCCAACGTCTCCCATATATATCGTCCCCGGATTTCCATCCGCAGGATTATGACTACCTGTTCCCGGTTTTATTGTGATTTTGAACGGCTGCCTGATACCAAGCGCATAAACTTTAGAAATCGCGGCGGACGGTCTTGCGGGGTCATAAAAAGGATTGCTTGGTATGCCCTCCCCTGTTTCAGGATCTATTCGAAGAATTTTGCCGTTGTGACAGTCGAGTAATTGCGAACGAAAGACACCGATGTTCTCGGTGGGGGTGATAATACCATCGGCTAGCGCCTGCGCAAACCAACCGTTTGATCCACTGCCCAGATCGTAGTACGGACCTGCTCCATCGCCAGTACCAACTAACAAGGTTCCATCGGTACCAAATACTATTCCACCCGTAACGTGACTGGTATTGGTTGATGGGACTCCAGTTGATTTTGTCGCTCCGATGAGAATTTTTCTGCTGCCATGATCCACTGCGTAACCAGACGGCGTCTTCATTGCAGTGTATCGGGTAAGCCTGCCGATGGTAGCCGCGAAATACTCATTCCTACCAGGATCGTATGCCGCTGTCCCGTAATTTATTAGGTGATGCCGGTCGACCAAATAGAATAAATAAAAGTATCCGTTTTGGTTAAACTGAGGATGCAATGCAAAACCTATCAATCCGTGATCGTGAAATGCTCCTACTTCATCAGAGATATCGATCAGGAGCTGCTTCTGATTATTCTTTACGACCCATACGCGGCCTCCTCGTTCCCAAACAAACATTTCAGTGCCATCGTCGCCAAACGTTAGACCGACAGCTTCATTCCATTGGTTGGAAACAGTCACCGACGCAAAACCGCTGGGAGGATTCTGCGCGAAGCTGTTTGAAAATGTTAGCATTAAAATGAGAAGGCAAGAAAAGGGCGTAAAGATTCTAATCATGCTATGGAAAAGATAATAGTAAACAAAACGTATTGTATCTGTCGAGCGCAGCTAGCGTAGCGATTCCTAACTCATCATGGCCTTTTTCTGCCGTTCGTCAATTGTAACCCACAACACTATCCGCAAATCGACGGACGCCAATCTCTGATTGATCACTACTCCCAACCAACATATTTAATTGATAAGTCACGAATTTGAATCCCGCCAGGTATCGTACAATTCCAAACCGGAGAAGAAATCATGACTTCCAGTAGCCGTGACGTAGTTAGTGTGGTTTTGATTGATGTAGCGTTGGATGTTCCAGCGCTCCCGCTGTTGTAGTTTGCGTCAACTAAGGGTCCTTTAAAGGAAACCGAGGAGAATGGGTAGGTAAATTGTAGCGGATCTTGAGCGAAAGCCGGGCGACAAATGACATATAACGGTACACAGAGTAATTGTATACCATTGAGCTTTCTCTTCATGGTGGGGTTGCAGTTTTTGCGCTCTTTAAAGTATCGAAGTCAATCGAGAATGTACAGGACTTTGGTCATGCCTAATTCATGAACTCAAAGACTTTCGTCATTAAAGTTTTACTTGAGTAAAAAAGTTGGGGTGATTTGGAATTTTATCCCCCTAATAAAAAGCTCGAGAGCATTTGGACATTGTAACCAGCTACTAGTAAGGCTCTAATGCTCAGATGGTTCATTTTTTTGATGAACGTACAAGAAAGAAAACCAGTACAGAAATGCAGATAGCGAGCCCTAAAAACTCTCTGGATTCCTCGACGTAGAGATTTTTCATTTTGGCCACGTCATCAAATATGTCGGATTTTGTTTCCGCTTTGTAGCCATTCCATGAGTTGTGTTAGAGTGTTACAATTTTTAAAAATCCAACCCGCTGATTCCAAAGCCGGAGATCAGTGAGAATCATGATCTACCTTTTTCCGGCTAACGTGCCATTCCCAATTTAAAGTGTTTTACGTGACGCCCGTTCACCAATTGCAATACGTAAACTCCATCTGGAAGATCAACTTCAATCTCAATGTCTTCATTTTTTCCTGGCTGAATACTTCCTTCATATAATAGGAGAATTCTAATACCTCTGAGATCATACATCGCTAATTGGGTAGGCGATGACTCGTTGACCGTAAATGAAATATTTACTTTACCCGACGATGGATTAGGATAAGCAGTCAGCTTCATACTTTCAGTGCCGCTTTCTTGCACCAGGACCTCGGTTCCTATCTCTTCAGCTACTCTTGCACTAGTTTGTTCGTTCACACGCCAGATTTCAACGCCGGACAAATTAGCTTGTCCTCCATTGGCGGCGATGTTGATTGTACCATCATTGACCGTTCTCGCATAGGGACCCAGTTTTTGCCAGACTCCAGCATTCCCGCTATTGATGTTCGCCTGAGCTATGGTACCCTCTAGTGATAATGAATACGTAGTTGCGACATTATCCTCCCACACATACACCCAAACTTCGTAGTTGCCGGCAGGCACGGCGCCTATCGCAAGATTGACATTTATGCCATGAATGGAAGATCGGATCATCGTTGCACGGTTTGCGTCCGTGGTAGGTATCAGCGGAACAGTCTGATTGGCAAAGGGCTTCTTATTGCTGGTATAGCTGAAGTTCGCCGCTCCCGCACTCGCCTGATACAGGTTGCCGTCGATGGTCAGCGCTTCTCCGTTCAGGTTCAGGGCCCGGAAAAAAACCCGCGATTGCGCTGATACGACATTGATTAATACACTACCATTCGCTGATGTATATACTGATGAATTGCTTGGGGTGAACGCTACAGACAATTGTTGCGCGTTGCCTGGTGCCAAGACGGTACCCGATGGAGGTGTGTAGACAAATGTTCCGGCTACAGGGGTACCGTTGTAACTTGCCGTGGCATTCAGTTGTGTCGCACTCAGTGCGGTACCTACCGTGATCGGTGCCGGAGTTGCCCAGGTTATCAAAGGGGTAACCAGTGAAGCTGGTACCACGTCGATCGTCACAGTCTTGTTTGCTGCTGTATACA
>DATHIE010000011.1:0-6222 GCA_035316905.1 Chryseolinea sp.
ACGATTGCCGCGAAATATGAAATGCGTTTGAAATTCATGCGTAATTCTATGGGTCAAAAGTACAAAATGCCCCATTTACGCAAGAAAAAATATTATTGATCTGTTGGCGCTCAAGCTTAGAGCGAGGAACAAAAAAAGAGTAGTATCACAAAATACCACTCTTCTATTCTAATTTTTTTTCGAATCACCTACGAGAACGAGTGATCTATCGTTTCACCCGCTGTTGTGATCGTAAAATCCTTGTCGCAGGAACCGTCGCCATAGTCAAGGGTTGAGGTAACGCCACCGGTGGTTATGTCCACCGTACCGCTAACCGGGACAAAGAAGCGCTTTCCGTTACAACCTCGTTTGAAGACTATTTCCTTAGTAATTGTTGCTGTGAATTCTGCGCCGCTGCGGGTTGTTCCCTCAATCGATCCGTCGGTGATCTTCATTATATTCCCTTTGCAGTGTCTACTGCCTTTTTTCTCATAGGCAAATGTCAACGTACCATCCCAACTGAACGAAGTTCCATCCGCATAGGTGATCTGTGCTCCCTGAGCTTCAACCGTCGTAGGATTTCCTGTTGACGATTTGATAATAAATTTCCCATCAATCGATGTGGAGTCTTTGGTGAATCCTTCAAACGTGACTGTTTCCGTAGACGTAAACGTGATACTATCCTTGAAGCTCACAATGAACGTGATGCTATCCATCACTTTTCCCTTCCGTACATGAGCGGAATCCGGGCAAGTCAATCCATCGCCATAATCAACAATGAAGGTTCCTGTATATATCAGGCTATCTTGATGACTGCGATCGAGGTTAAATGATCCGCTGATCGAAGGCTTGCACCCGCGCGAATCATGATGCTTGTCACCATGGTCATCACCTTGATCATCATCGTCTTCATCATCATGGCCGTCATGACCAGGTCCACCATCGGCAGTGCGTCCACCGGAAAAACCTCGCGATACAAAAATTCCATCGGTAATATCCATAACTTCTTCCGTCGCCGCCACGATCTGGCTGTTGTCTCTTGCCGACAAGCTGGCATTCTCCTTGGTAGTTAGCGGGTTAACGTCATCATTCTGGCATGCTCCGAGGATCACAACAAAGAGCGCGATCCAGGCGAGCGACCCAATGAATTTTTTAGTTGATTTCTTCATACGCTAATAGATTTAATTTAACATGGACGAACACACCTTTAAATAAAACAATGATAAAGCTTAGTAACGCTGAATAACTGACCAAATGATTTAAAATGAGACAAGCGACCGAAAATCTGAGACAACAGGTCCCTTTAGGGTTTCAACAGATGGATTGATCCTTTAATCGGATCGGGACAAACGCCCTGAAGCGTATAATAGTATGTACCAGGAGATTGATCTTCTCCAAACCAGGTATTCTTATAGCTGCTGCTATAATAAACATCTTCACCCCACCGATTATAAATTTTAAGTTGTGATCCGTTTAATATCTCCGGAATGACAAAAACGTCATTCTTATGATCATTATTGGGAGTGATCACATTGGGCAGTGTTAATTTCTTCGGATCGAGCACATTTACTTTTACAGCATCCATTTTTTCAACACACCCGTTCCAAACCCGAACGCTGTACGTACCTTCCGTACTTACGCTCAATAGTGGTTCTATTGTGTTATCCTGCCACTTATACGAAACAGCATCCGCCACTTCGCTTCCCAACATCATAGTTTGTCCGACGCAAATCGTACGATCTTCACCCAGTTCAACCTCAAGCGGTCCTGGCTTAGCGATCTTAATCGTGTCTGACGCAGTTACACAGTTGGTCGTAACTTTGACCCAATACGTGCCTGGTTCTCCAATTGTTCGTGTCGGTAAACCAGAGCCATCACTCCATTCATACTCACACGGAAATGTTTGTGTTACATCCAAGGCAACGAAATCATTACTGCATATCGTCTTATCAACTCCAAGATCAATATCGGGAACCGGGTGATAACTAACGTATATTTCATCGCTGATAGTCTCTGTCCCGTCTTTGATCAGCACGGAATAGTTACCTGGTTGTGTCACAATAAACGTGGATGTTGTGGTGCCATCCTGCCATTCAAAAGTCAGTCCGCAGTGATTGCCTGCGTCCAACAAAAGAGATTGTCCCAGGCAAAGAGTCGTATCCTTGCCAAGATTCAGGGTTTGAGGGAACGGTGGAAAAAAAGTAATGGTATCGCGTGCAACCACACCGTTGACATTTACCTCAACCCAGTATTGGCCCGGTTGAAGCACAGAATAGAATCGATCATGTGATCCATCCTGCCATGTGATTGCAGCGATGCAAAACTGCCCCGCATCCAAAAGCACATTTGAGTTTGGACAAAGGTCTTCGTCTTCGCCAAGGTAAACGTCAAAAACAGCTGACGGCGATCCAACATCGAAATTATCAAAGTCGTTTATTGAAACGACCATCGTATTTACTTCACTTCCAACCACGTAGTCGGTATCGAACACAACATCACCAAATCCAAACCCATTTTTCACGGCGACCCAGATATTGGCGGAGCGGTCCACATCAATACTTTGGAGGAATACCTCAGCATTACCACTCACTCTTGCTAGACAAAGAGGGTTGAGGTCCGTATCGAATCTTGCAATAAAAATATCGCTTGACGATTCAGCTTTGACCTCGGTAAAAGGACCGATGTGAAAAGATTCACTATAATAGTATCCCGCCGCGACAAGGTTACCATATGGATCAACTTCCAGGCGTTGCCCGCTATCGAAATTTGAACCTCCGAAATTTATAGCAGCAATGGCCTGTCCATTCGGGGAATATTTGATCAGCAGTCCATCTGCTTCACCTGCGCTGGTAAGTGAAAAATTATCGACTGTAATCATTCCATCATAAAATCTTCCCAGCACGAAGATGTTGCCATCTGCTCCAACTTTTACCGAATAACCTGAAGCGTCAATGTTAAGTCCTGTTCCCTTTGCCCACATTACCTGCCCCTGACTGCTCACTTTGGCCACAAAGAAATTTTCAGAGATTGTTTTTTTAGGTAGTCTGAAGTCACCGATATAAAGTTCTTCGGATTCAAACATTCCAGTAATCACCACGTTGTTGTCTGCATCAACGTCGACGCCGTGAATGTAATCAGGAAGATTGCCGCCTGATCCGCCGATGCTCGTTGCCCAATCCACGGTACCGTCAGGACTAAGTTTAGCTATGAATGAATCATATCCACCAAAGGACTGAACGGGCACGCCTTCGAACGAGCCCGAGCCTTCGAGAAAATGTCCTACAGCAACTACGTCGTTCTCCTTTGACAACACGAGATCTGTTGGATATTCATCATTCGAACCTGTGGAGTGTTTCGCCCATTGAATCGTTCCGTCAGGAAAATACTTGGCAACGAAAACATCTGAGCGGCCGGCATTGGGAAGTTGTATGCAGTCAAACGAAAGAGGAGCATCATAATAGTAGCCCGAAACGATGACATTGTCGTCACCGTCAATCTCTACGAAGCCTGCCAGACATGTACTTCCATTCCCCGTTGATTTGCCCCACGCAACATTGAGGTTCTTGTCGAACTTTAGAATAAAAATAGTTTGACCGCCGTAGTAAACCAGGGCTGTACCGCCGATGACAAAGTTGGGGTTGCTAAATGACCCTACGACATAAAGATTTCCAAATCTGTCGCGATCGGTGTCATGTACAAATACATTTTCGAAAGTGAGGAGATTCTGCCAATCATTGCACTGAGCGAACGATTGAATTCCACGGATGCACAGGAAGGTAACGACCAGGCAACAGTACACCCTTTTTCCAGAACACCAAAATGTGCGCCCTTGCTTCATGCCAAATCTTGATGAGCAGTTGATCCTCAAAAAGACCTAGTTATCAAAATAACATTAAAAAGAAAGGATACCAATTAATCCGACAAACTTCCCGGCAATTGTCGAGGAGATCTTTTCGCTAGCTTTTAGTTTGCTCGACTCCGTCCGGATATTTAGCAAAGCGGCTTCGTTCACGCGGATGAACGTGCTCAAAGGACGGCCAGGGCCAACCTCCAAATTGAGTCGTCCTGTATTCGTCCATAGCCTGTTGTATTTCGGCCTGGCTGTTCATTACGAACGGCCCGTGTTGCACCACCGGTTCGTTGATTGGTTTTCCCTGAAGCAACAAGAAGCTCGCTGGGGTATTTCCGTTCTTAATTGATACCTCCTTGTCTGCGTGCAATTCAATAGCCTGGTGTGTTGAAAAATCCTTATCGTCAATTCGGCAGTTTTCACCGTGATAAAAGTAGAGAGATCGGTTTACAGAAGCTGATGCCGATGGCAATTTCCATTCTGCGTCCGCTTCCATTCTAATTGTCCAGATTGCCAATTCGTGATCAGGATCAGCAGCCCACGAGTTGGGTGCCGGGGCGGGGGCAGAAACGTTATCGATCTTACCGGCGATGACGCGTACTTCAGTATTCTTTCCGTTCTTATCTGTTGCCTTGAATGATGGGATATCTTCAGACCATAACATTGCAAAATGCGGCATGGCAAACTTTTTCGCTTTCGGCAGATTCAGCCATATCTGAAAGAGCTCAAGCGGATTATCCTTTTCTTTATTGAGCAGTGGAAACATTTCGCAATGCTGAACTCCTTTACCTGCAGTCATCCATTGAACATCGCCAAATCCAAAACGCCCTGCTGCACCCAGCGAATCTGAATGATCGACCAAACCCTTGGTTACAATGGTCACTGTTTCGAATCCGCGATGTGGATGCGCTGGAAAACCTGGAACGCGCCGTCCATGATACATGCGCCAGTGCTCTTTATTAATAGCAAAATCATTCCCAATGACCCTGCCAGCAAGTGAAGCCGACGGGCCCATCTCGTCGTTCCCCTTTGGATAAAAATCTTCATGATGAACACAGAATAAAAACGGATCCTGGGTCTGCCAGGGAAAGCCGAGAGGTTTGATGGATTTGATTGCGTTTGGCATACCTTCAATTTTAAAATTCTTAATTGACAAACCGATAGGTTATTGAAAAAGTTTTGTTGTTAAAAAGAAAAGCTATTTCAACAGCTGCCTCTTGAAGGCTGTCTATAAAACCTTCGGCTCAAAAAGTTGAGTTGCACGGTCATGGCATGTGTGGCAGTGCCTTTCGCTCCCCTTTAGTGGTGTCCTCCCGAGCGCTTGCTTTGCTCTCAAACAATTGGGCTAATGGAATGGGGTTATGAATTGTATAGAAACCTATGATCGTTCACGCGAAGGATCTGTCAGAACAAGAGCAGCTTGATTGACATTTGCAGATCCTTTCCGGCAGATCCTTCGCGTAGTGCTGGTGATTTGTCCAATTGTAGTAGGACTGATCGTGGTGAGAAGGAGTATGATGACTGCCCGCATTTATCTTTTCAAGCTAAAAATTAACGGGATAACCATCCGCGCGTTAACTGGCTGTCCATTTTGGGTTCCGGGTGTCCACTTGGGACTCAACTTAATAACTCTCACCGATTCTTTATCAATTGACTCACACAAGCCTTTTACAATCCTCACGCTTTCTGACTTCACTGTCCCATCGTTGGATACTACAAATTCAACAAATACCTTTCCTTGTATCTTTTGTTTTCGAGCGTCCTTTGGGTACTTAAGATTTGAAGAGACAAATTTCATAAATCCAGCTATTCCGCCCTTTGGCTCAGGAGGAGTCTCGATGATTTTTTCCTCGGTTTTAGCCCGTAGACTGTCATTGGATATTTGTCCGATTACATAGTTTGAGGTGGTTAACAAAAATATCAGGATAAGTAATTTTTTCATGCGATATTTTTTAAGTGTAGCTTTTAACGTTTGGCTAGAAGGCATGTTATCTCTGAAAATTTGACTCTCGCCCACTTCATCATTTCAGTTTCGATGGATCAATCGTAAGATGTTTTATTGAAAGTCTCTGATACGTGTACGTAATATGAACCAGTCCATCCGATGTCTGAATAACGGCCGGATAAGAAAATTCTCCTTCCTGGCGGTCTAATGTCATAACCGGCTTCCAGGTAGTGCCGTCGGAAGAAATGGCCACATTAATTATTTCCCTTCCTTTCGGATAAGGACCATCATTGATCGCGTGGTTATAAACCAATAATTGACGTCCATCCTTTAGGGTCACCGCATCCGTACCCGCATTTGGGTTTGGTAATTCTGTTGCTGTCATTTTGCTCCATGTCTTTCCATTGTCGGATGACCAGCTTTGAGCAACTACCTTTTGCCGTGTGCG
>DATHIE010000012.1:0-6801 GCA_035316905.1 Chryseolinea sp.
CCACAATCCTCATCTCTTTTACCATTGGGCACGCGGACTGACGACTTATCAAAGAATAACACGAGCCGTATGAAGCGAGAGTTTCACGTACGGTTCTGTGAGAGGCTTGAGGGTGAAACTCCCTCTTGCCTACTCAGCGAATTAGGTACGTTTTCAAGTATAAGATGAATGAACCTCCCTGTGCTTCGTACGAGGAAGTCGCAGTCATGCATCTATAATCCTCTGCGTTAAAATGTATTTCTTCTCTAATTTCAAAAGCTCCGTCTTCGAAGAGCTCGTAATCTGATTCAAACGTCATTTCAACCTTAACATAGCAGTAGTCTCATCTCATCTTAATTATTACAACGCAAGAAATTCCCAACACGATCGTATTGAATTATTGCTTGTTGTCGAAATGTGAACGTTCTTAGCGGATAATTCATACGAAATGAACAGCGCATCCTTTGCTTTTGTCCGGGGAGAAATCATTCCACACGAAAAGGCCTTCCTTCACATCAGCGATCTTTCTATCCAGCGAGGATACGGTGTCTTTGATTTTTTCAAAGTAAGCGACGAACATCCTTTTTTTCTTAACGACTACCTGGATCGTTTCTATCATTCCGCTACTGTGATGAGGCTCGGAGTTCCGTATGTGCGGCGAGATCTTAGAGTTATCATCAACCAGCTCATCAAGCAGAATGACCTACGGGAATCAGGCGTCAAAATGATCCTTACCGGAGGATACTCTCGCGACGGATACCAACCGGGAGAATCCAACCTCATCATCACCCAACAGCCACTGATATTACCAGTAAGCGACGTGATTGACAAAGGTATTAAGGTCATCACCTACGAATACATGCGCGATTTTGCGTTGGCGAAAACAATAAACTACACAATGGGGATATGGCTCTCAAAATTGGTAGCAGATAATAATGCGTCAGATGTGTTGTACTATAAAAATGGGACCGTCTCCGAATTTCCACGCTGTAATTTTTTCATTGTCAGAAAGGATGGAACAATCGTCACTCCTGCGGAAAATGTTTTACTGGGGGTGACGCGCATGCAGGTGTTGGACATCGCATCCAAACATTACCGCTGCGAGACAGCAGCCGTTACACTCGCGGATCTTCGCAGCGCCAAAGAGGCATTTCTAACCAGCACCACCAAACGGATCGTACCGATCGTACAGATTGACGATTTTTCCATAGGAAACGGCAAACCCGGACCGGTCACAATTTCCCTATTAGATCACCTCATCGACCTGGAGAAGGCAGACCGCGAAAGACAATAAAACTTATCCTGAAAATTTTTTCAAATCTCTTTATCCTGTTGACATAGGGCTGTCACACCTGTATCGTTGATTAGCATAAAAAAGCAGTGCTATGCAAATCAAGAGCGTAAAACCCATTAATTTTTTGTTCTATCGAACAGAAACCCGCATTGCCGACCTCGCGAACCTGACGTGGGTAGCAAAGGATCTTTTTAAAGAGGCAGTGGCACAGGATCTCGCCGTCACAGGTCCAGTGCATTGGCATTATTTCGGGTTCAGTGGAGACGAAAGTAAAGACTTTACGCTCGAAATCGCCTTACCAATTGCCGACATTCCGCAAGAATACGATGGCCGTTTTCACTTCAAGAGAACGGAGCCCTTCCGCTGCGTGGCAACGACGCACGAAGGGAGCTGGTATGAAATTCCTAAGGCTTATGGAAGGCTCATGGAATTCATAATGCAACAGAAGTTGACGCCAAATGCAATCAATCGCGAGCTGTATGTAAACGCCGACTTCAAAGATCCGGAGGCAAATGTTACTGAGGTTCAGATAGGAATAAGCTGATGGGAGATTTAAGATATTCGATAGTGAAAAAGCTGATAATTGTAATCGGGATCATTGCTGCGATTCTAGCGTTCCTTATCCCGTTCAAAGCGAACAGCCAACTGAAAGTAATTGGGCGCACGCTTAATCTTCAAACTGTGATCCCGATAAAGTTCGGCGACGAGAATCATATCAGCTGGAGGAATTGAAAGCGGTCCTTTGCAAACAAATAGTTGGTGCTATATTGTTACCGTTGATGGCTCTCACTATCTTGTTGTGATCCCTCTTTTTATATGAACGACAATGAAACGTTGATCCACCGATTCTATTCTGCATTTCAAAATAAGGACTATACGACCATGCAGAGCCTGTATCATCCGCAAGCGCATTTTTCGGATCCGGTCTTTACCTCGTTAGATAGTTCCGGGGTCAAGGCAATGTGGCAAATGCTCGTGACGGCGGGAAAAGATCTCAGGATTACTTTTCAAGACGTCAAGGCAGATGACAAAAGCGGAAGCTGTCACTGGGAAGCATGGTATACTTTCTCACGCACCGGCAAAAAGGTGCACAACATTATAGACGCATCGTTCGAGTTTAAAGACGGACTCATTTTGAACCACAAGGACCGATTCGATTTTTGGAGGTGGTCGAGGCAAGCGCTTGGACTCCCGGGCTGGTTATTAGGCTGGAGTCCTCTTGTGAAGAACAAGGTCCGAAACACCGCATCTTCGGGGTTGAGAAAATTCATACAACGATAGCTAACAAAGTCCCCTCTATCTTTTCCCTAGATTTGTACCATGTTGCCAGAAAAAGTGAAGGCTGTCGAGGAAGTGTTCGACAATCTCGACAAGGAGATTGCCTCATTTCAGTCGTGGTCAGGCTTACATTGTGGCTGGGGCTGCGGGAAATGTTGCTTCAAGGCAGACATCGAAGCAACCATCCTGGAATTTCTACCTTTTGCGGCACATCTTTACCGGGAAGGGAAGGCGTTTGAATGGCTTGAAACACTGAAGGCTACCGACTCGTCAATTTGCCTGATCCTGAATCCAACACAGCACGGTGCCGGACTTTGTTCAGAATATAAACATCGGGGCTTGATCTGCCGCCTCTTTGGCTACTCAGCCAGAACCAACAAATACGGCGCAAAGGAACTTGTGACCTGCCACGTGATAAAGTCCGAGCAAAGTATCAATTATGAGGCCGCTGCCGGCAAGATTGCCGAGGGTGCCGAGGTTTCTGAGGTTCCGGTGATGAACCAATACTACATGCGACTGCACGCAATCGATTTTGAATTAACCCGTGAATTTTTCCCGATTAACGAGGCCATAAAGAGGGCAATTGAAGTTATATTGCATTACTATGCGTAACGGGAGTAGCTTTTGGAAAGGGGCGGTGATTTTTGTTCTGGCTATTAGTGCGCATGGTCTGCTGGCCCAAGTGGAAAACGACAAAAAGGTAAAGGGCAACGACATAGAAGTCACACATACACCGTTCGAGCGGTACTGGACCAAGCCTCGAATCGTTCCCAAGGTAGGCGTTGGAACTATGGATCGCGCTTTTGTTGAATTGGGAGTACAATGGCACGATATCTACAAAGCTCCATTAACACTGGTTTCCAAAGGTCCCTACTGCACCGTTGACATTTTTATTGATCACAGCAACATCCTGCTGGGCCCAAAGCTGGGTTATGAATTCACCGCTGGACTTTTTGGCGCAGCTGTGGACATGACCTATTTTATCGATCACAACTATGACCACGAGGGTGGAAACCGAAGCGGTGTTCAGTTAACTCCTAAAGCAGGTATTTCTATCCTTGGATTTGCCGATCTCTTTTACGGTTATGCTATTCCGTTGACGGAGGAGAGGATCAGCACCATTACCCGCAACCGCTTTTCACTGGTTTTTAATCTCAACAAAGATTACTTCGACCTCAAAGAGGCAAGACGCAAGACTCCGCGTAACCATTTCTGATTTTGGCAGTATCCTAGCCAAACCTAGTTCCTACTGCTATGCTTAAGAATTATTTCAAAATCGCCCTGCGCTCGTTTCAGAAGCATAAGGGCTACGCTGTGCTCAACTTACTGGGCCTCACTATCGGGATCACAAGTGCCTTATTGGTTTTTCTTTTCGCTTACGATGAGTTCACCTATGACCATTATCATAACAAAGCGACAAATATCTACCGACTGAATGGCGCCTATCATTTGCCTAATAATGGAGCGTTCGAGGAATACGCGGCGGCAGGGCCGGTCGTTGGCGAAATGCTCGTCAAAGATTTTCCTGAAATCAAACAAGTTGTTCGGATAAGACAGGTTGGAGACAAAGTAATAGAAACCCCTGGGTCGCACGAACGCGTTTACGAAAAGGTGTTTGCCGCTGATTCAAACATTTTCAGATTGCTCACCTATCAATTTCTGCAGGGCAATCCCGATAAGGCTTTGCTTGATCTCCAATCTATTGTTATTACGCGTAAGATTGCGATGAAGTATTTTAATCGAGTAGATGTCATAGGTGAAAGCCTCTTTTTTCCGGAGGATACTATGGCGTATAAAATTACAGGCGTCATCGAAAATTATCCATCGAATACACATCTCAAGCTGGATATAATCACTTCATTCGAGACCCTGCGCACACTGGGAGGTAACTTCGATAGCTGGTGGAATTACAGCTTCTACAATTACCTTGAACTTGGCGACAATGTTGATCCTGTAGCGCTGACAGAAAAGATAAAATTTATTTCCAGGAAATACATTGCCGATCAGGAAGACAATTCGGGATACAAACAAGAGTACAGTCTCATCAACATAAAAGACATTCATCTCTATTCTAACCTGCGATCGGAGATAGAGCCTAATTCGAAGGCGGCGTATGCGTACACATTTCTCATCGTCGGTGTATTTATTATTCTCATCGCCTGTGTAAACTTCATGAACCTGGCCACTGCCCGTTCAGCCATGCGTGCAAAGGAGGTTGGAGTAAGAAAAGTTTCCGGCGCTTTCAGGTCGCAGCTCATCGGTCAATTTCTAAGCGAGTCAATTATGATGGTTATGTTTTCGACGCTACTATCCATTGGTTTAGCAGTTGCGCTCATACCTCAACTGAATAATCTCACAGGTAAATTCTTATCGACCGCAATCCTTGGCAGCCCTGTGTTATGGCTGCTGCTTTGTGGGATGTCGTTATTTGTGGGGCTTCTGGCAGGTAGTTATCCCTCGTTCTTCTTATCTATGATCAGACCCGTGGAAACATTAAAACGAAATTTCAAGTCTTCAAGCAGGGGTAATCTTCTCAGGAAAACATTGGTAGTATTTCAGTTTACTATTTCTATCGTTTTGATTTCCGGAACAATAGTGGTCTACCGACATCTCAATTTTCTCCGAAGCATTAATCTTGGTTTTGAAAAAGAGAAAACGATAGTGATCCCGAGTCGTTTCGCTGCTCAATCCGATTCTGACTTTAAGGTTCTAAAAGACGAGTTGAAGAACATCCAGGGAGTGACCGCGGCGTCCCTTTCCTCTCGCGTTCCCGGAAAGGAGATGGGGAACAACGTTGTGCGCTTGGGATGGGATGAAAAGGCTCCGTGGAGTGATATGAGATTCCTCGCGGTGGATCATGACTTTGTTTCACTGTATGATATCGAAGTAATCGCCGGCAGGTCATTTGATGAGAATTATCCATCCGACGAAAACGAAGCTTTTATGTTGAATGAATCGGGAATGAGACGCCTGGGTTGGAAAGATCCGCAGGAGGCAATAGGACAAAAGTTGGCGTGGCAGGATCGCAAGGCTTATGTTATTGGTATTGTTAAAGATTTCCATTTTATGTCGGCAAACATTTCAGTCGAACCGTTCATCTTGGTGATGCACAAGCCGTGGAGTGTCGGTTATTTGTCATTGAAGCTGACCCCGACGCGTCGGGGCGATCCTTCTGGTACGCTCGACCGCATTCGTGATAAATTCAATGCCGTATTGCCGGAAAAGATCTTTGAGTATTATTTCCTTGATGAAGAATATGACAAGCAATACAAAGCAGAAGATCGTTTCATGAATGTATTTACATTGTTCGCAGGGATTGCTGTTTTTATCGCCTGTCTTGGATTGTATGGCCTGGCAATGTTTACAGCAGAACAAAAGTTCAAGGAAATAGGAATTCGAAGAGTGCTGGGTGCATCGACATTCAACCTGGTCTATTTGCAGGTACGGAGTTTTGTAATTCTCGTGCTTGTAGCTTTCGCGATATCGGTTCCTTTGGCTTATGTTTCAATGGATAAATGGCTGCAGAGTTTTCCTTTGCGGGAGAAGATACCGCCGACCATCTTTCTGGTTTCCGGATTAGTGTCGGTTGTTATCGCCTGGATCACCGTAAGCTTTCAATCGATCAAGGCCGCTAACGTTAACCCGGTGAAATCTATCAATGAACAATGAACAATGATCAATGGGAATGAAGAATGAATAATGACAAAATCGAAGCTCCGTCATTGCAGTCATCTAAAGCAGATGGCACCCTTCTCCTGAAGGAGAAGGGAAGGGGATGAGGTGGCTACAAGCGAACGACTACTGACTTCACAAGCGAGTTTATCACTGGTACAACTCGTTCCGCTGTGGGCATCAAAGTATTTTTTGAGTGAGGATCGTCTCCCTTTTGAGACCAAAGGGTTATGGCGATGATCATAGCCACAAAAACACCCAACACGAGGGTCAGCTCCTTATAAGTAAACTTCCGCTTCACATTACCACAGTTTGCCAATGGCATGCCAGGCCGGAAATCCCTCTTTCCGCTACTCTTTACTACTTTGTGGTTAATATATTGTTCGGTTATGAACATAAAAACTATCCTAATCGTACAATAAGTACTGCTATAATACATGGAGGTTACTCTTGCAGGCCCGGAAAATATTAAGGTGTAGATCTGACCTCTTTTATAGTTAAATTTGTTGCGGATTTAAGGATCGAATTACAGTTTATGAAAAGATTACTTGGAGGTATTTGTGTACTGTTGGGAGTAT
>DATHIE010000013.1:0-7716 GCA_035316905.1 Chryseolinea sp.
GGCTTGATCCAATCCAAATATCCATTCACCCACGCATACGCAAGTCCTAATGCCAGCACCGCGATAAAGATCAACATCTCAATCAACGCATACCATCCCCAAGCTCCCTGTGTTTGATTGTTGAGGTCTTTGTCAGCAAACACTGTTGACCACGGAAAGAGCAATACTATTTCAACTTCAAACAACAAAAACACCAGGGCAATAATATAAAATCGAATGTTAAACTGGCTCCAGGCGTGACTAACGGGTTCTTCTCCGCTTTCGTAAGTGGAAAGCTTCTCAGCATTCGGTCGGTCGGGACGTATAAATTTGGATACAACAAGAGTGACCAGAATAAATAATATTCCTGCAATAATGAATAACAGTACTTCACCGAAAGCTGATAGGTAAGTGTGTTGGTCCATAAGACCAAAGATAAGCATGCAAACTTATTTCACATCATCCATCAACGGAAGCCTACAGATTAGTTGTATTAAACGTGTCACCTTGTCCGACATCTCCTGACTCAAAACCTTTTTTAAACCATCGCATTCTTTGCTCCGATGTTCCGTGAGTAAACGAGTCAGGCACCACCTGACCTTGAGTCTGCATTTGCAACCGGTCATCGCCAATAGCACTGGCAGCATTCAACGCTTCATCAATGTCGCCAGGTTCCAGGATCTGGCTCATGTTATTCGCATGATGAGCCCAAACACCAGCAAGAAAATCCGCCTGAAGCTCCAACCTTACCGACATCTTGTTGTATTCTTCCTCACTGAGCCTTTCTCTCGAAGCATGCACCCGATCGGTTATGCCCATCAGATGTTGGACGTGGTGCCCTACTTCATGTGCAACCACATAGGCCTGCGCAAAATCTCCTGGCGCTTCAAAACGGTTTTTCAGATCCTCGTAGAAACCCAGGTCGATATACACTTTCTCGTCTTCACTACAGTAGAACGGGCCGGTCGCCGAACTAGCCGTTCCACATGCCGATTGAACGCCCCCGGTAAACATCACCAGGGTAGGTTCCCGGTAATCTTTGAGAAGTGAATTCCATACATCTTCCGTATCTGCCAATACTACTCTCACAAACTGACCCAGCTCTTCCTCTTCAGGAGTGGGTTGGTAATTAGTTGTTTGCTCAGTAGCCGGCCCTGACTGTGTCTGCATCTCCTGTAATAGCGTCAACGGATTCTTGCCAAGAATAAGGCTTATTACGAGAACTATGGCAATCGTACCGATGCCACCTTTAAATGCCATTCCGCCCGCGCCGCCACGACCGCGTTGATCGCTAACATTACCGCTTTGTCTTCTTCCTCTCCATTGCATATTGTTGGTTTTTTTAAATCAATAGGAAAGTACGAAAGCTAATGCCAAGATGCAATCAATTGTGAATCAAATGGATGCCTTTCGCAAGCGCCACTGGGAAGTGTACTCATGTGGAATTTGTTTCACATTGGGGTTTTTGAGTTCCATTAAGAATCAGCGCTCTAAATTCCTGAGGCACATTGTGTCAACTCATGAATCTTTGCATCTTGTCCGCCCAATCTTAATTGATGGATAACGATCTTATTCTGAACCTGCGGGAAGCATTAAAACTCTCTCCGAACAACGTACCCCTGCGCCTGACACTGGCAGATGCGCTATTTGTTAACAAGTCTTTTTCAGAAGCAGAAACTGAATATAAACTTGTATTAGAGAATGTGGCGAATAACGTTCAGGCGAAGGCTGGTCTTGCCAAAGTTTTTTTTGAGCAGCAAAAGTATTCGGCCGTTATCATAATTGTAGAAGAGTTAATCGAAGAAAAACCAAACGATGTGAATTTGTTGATACTAATCAGCAAATCTTTACTTCGAAATGGAGAGAAGGCCAAGGCTATAGATTATTACCAACGGGCAATGGTATTGAATCCATCATTGGCAGATGCCGAACTTGATCAGCAACTAAGAACACCCAGCAGCTCGGGATCGGCAACAAATGACCTTCTCGACGCAATCGAAGCACAGGAAAATGCACTGGAACGCCCCACAATAAATTTCAGCGATGTAGGGGGCATGAACAAAGTGAAGGATGAGATAAAAATAAAGATCATTCAGCCATTGCTCCATCCCGAACTTTACAAGGCATACGGAAAAAAAATCGGAGGTGGTATTCTGTTGTTTGGGCCGCCCGGATGCGGGAAGACCCACCTCGCCCGTGCTACCGCCGGCGAAATCAACGCGAGTTTTATTTCTGTTGGAATCCACGATGTACTGGATATGTGGAGTGGCCAAAGTGAGCAGAAACTTCATTCGATCTTTGAATTGGCCAGGGGACGCAGGCCATGTGTTTTGTTTTTTGATGAAATCGATGCACTTGGCGCCAGCCGCTCCGACATGCGACATTCTTCCAGCAAGACTCTTATCAATCAATTCCTAACCGAAATGGATGGCATTGACCGTTCCAACGATGGTGTACTTATTCTTGGAGCGACCAACGCCCCATGGCACCTCGATAGTGCTTTCCGAAGGCCCGGCAGATTCGACCGGATTATTTTTGTGCGTCCACCGGACATGGATGGTCGTCACGCTATTCTAAAAATTCTATTAAAGGACAAGCCAATTGCAACGAATGACTTTACGGCACTGGCAAAACAAACTGAAGAATTTTCAGGCGCTGACTTAAAGTCTATAATCGACATTACAATTGAAGGGAAGCTTCGCGAATCATTTGAAAAAGGTGTTCCACAGCCAATCCAGTCGAGGGATCTGCTTGCTTCGCTCAAGCAGGTAAAGCCATCAACAAAAGAATGGTTTAATACGGCGCGAAATTATGCACTCTATGCCAACGACTCAGGTCTTTATGATGAAATTCTCGAATACTTAAAAATCAAAAAATGATTCAAGCTCAGTTAGAAAGAGCACAACAGCTCGTTACCCTGCAAAGATATAAAGACGCCGAAACAGAACTGCGATCCGTCCTTTCGGCCCAGCCTGATAACACTGATGCATTGGCATTGATATCAATTTGTTTTTCAGAACAAGGAAAGGTTGATGAAGCATCGCGAGCAGTTCAGGATGCCATCGGCAAAGAACCCGACAACGACTATCTGCTTTATCTTCAGGCTTTATTCTATTTCAATGACGATAAGCTGAAGGAATCTGAAAAATTTATCAGGAATGCTATTGCCTTCGATCCGCACAATGCTGATTACTTCGGTTTGTTGTCCGCAATCAATCTAAAACAAAAAGAGTGGAAGCAAGCACTTGAAAATGCGAACAGAGGTCTGGAAATAGATCCGGATAACTTACAAAGTCTCAACTCACGTTCGTCGGCGCTGTACAAGCTCGACAAGAAGGAGGACGCATACGCAACTATCCAGGAAGCGTTAAATCAAGATCCAGAAAATGCACATACGCATACAAATCTTGGGTGGAGTTTATTGGAAATGGGGCAACACAAAAAAGCGCTTGAACATTTTCGCGAAGCGCTGAAGATCAATCCCGGATACGAATACGCAAAGGCCGGGATGGTAGAAGCATTAAAGGCCCGCTATTTGTTTTACCGGATATTCCTGAAGTACGCCTTTTGGATCAGCAATTTTAAAGGCAAAGGACAATGGGCAATTATCCTTGGACTATACTTTGGGGTCAAGTTTCTCAATAATTTATCCGAGAGTAATGAAGAACTTGCTGTGTTTCTTAACCCCGTAATCTATTTATACTTTGCGTTTGCGATATCGACCTGGATTATAACTCCACTTTCAAATTTATTGTTGCGATTGAACGTCTATGGAAGATACGCGCTCACCGACGATGAAATACAAGCTTCCAACCTCGTGGGCATTGCGCTGGTAGTTGGCGTTGGTGGGTTTTGTACTTATCTGTTCAACAATAGCTTCTTGTACCTGATAATCGGCATCTTCGGAATAGGAATGATGATTCCATTGGGATCGATGTTAACTCCTCACAAACAAAAGCCGAAGAATATCCTGATTGGATACACCGTGCTCCTTGCACTGGCAGGGCTGGCCGCAATTTTCATGCAGGCATCAACCGGAGAGGTGCCAATATTTTTTCCAATTTTCACCTTTGGAGTCGTCATCTACCAATGGGTTGCAAACTGGGTTTTGATTAAAATGTAGTCCTGATTAATACAGGTCACAATGGCCACGACGAACCACAAAGCGCACGAGGTGTTTTTTTGGCGCTTTACGTGGTGGTCGTTGTGCCTCCTTTGTGATGCGCCGCCGCTATAGCTTTAGCGCACGCGGTCGTCGTGACCCTGCATTTAAAAAGCTTTTGGCTCTGCTACATCGACAGTCCTTTACTCCTGCCTCAACGCCTTCTGCTTTTGAAAAGCCGGTACAAACCATTACTTCCACGCCGCCAAAATCACTCCCATGATCGTTAACGCAACAATGCTGTAGCCAGCGTTGATCAAAAATAGTGTGAATGACCTGCGCTCAAAGAGATAGTGTGTTCCGACAAATGTCGCTACCCAACCAAATCCCGCCAGGAATCCCCAAAGTGCTCCCATTTCAGGTTTGTTTTCAGGACCCATAAACATGGCAAGATTTATTGCCGCGATGATGGCGAGGAAAAATGCAAGGCCGAAGATCTTCGCGTTGTTCCTGCCTTTTAGGCTCTCTTCGGTAAATCCGTTTTCGCGCATCCATGCTTTTCCAAAAATAGCAGGTGAATACCATAATCCTCCGATAAGAAAAGTGGAAAGGGCGGCGACCAATACAGCCCAAAAGTTTAACTGTGCGTCCATAGGTAGTTGTGGGGTTAAGATTAGTTAATATACAGTCTCGACCACGATCTTAATCGGGGTGAAGGCAGGTTCTTTGCTTTCATCTGTAATTTATTCTTTGTACATACTACAAGTGCAATCTGAAATTGTCAATTTTATAAACGCAAAAGGGATTCGTTATTCTGAAACGGAATAATCATTGACTGAAACGGAAAACAATATCGCTGACAACGAAATACAACTGAACGACAAGACTATGCGTTTGATCGGGATTCCATTCTTTGGGATCGCAATACCAAACGTTACCGGCTTGTTTGGTTCGTTAAGCTTCCGGGATCCAAGCTATTGGCTCGGCTATCTTTATTTTATTGCCCTGGCGTTCTTGATCTGGCAGGGCAACCGTTATCTCTTGTTCCGGACACGCAAGCGCTTCACCTGGTTTGACAAACCTATTGAGAAGCTTATTCTGCTTTTCATGAACAACATCTTCTTTACGTCTCCGCTCACTATCGCCTGGTTATGCCTATGGTACAGAACTGCCGGGTTTGCCACCATTAAATGGGATAGTATTCTGATCGTAACGCTCGTCAATGTAATCTGTGTTCTTTTTGTTACGCACGTTTATGAAACAGTATTTATGGTTAAAGAACAGCAAGGTGAGCAACTGAAGAATGCCCAACTTTCGAAGTCAAAAGCCGAGGCAGAGCTTGAGGCATTGCGAAGTCAGATCGATCCTCATTTCATGTTCAATTCGTTGAATAGCCTTTCTTACCTTATTACATCTGATCCTTCAAAAGCAATACTCTTTACTGAAAACCTCGCGGATGTCTACCGGTATATCCTTGCACAGAAAGACCAGAGCCTCGTCCTGCTGGAAGATGAATTCATTTTTATGGACAAGTACATGCAGTTGGTCATGTTGCGTTTTGGACAGGCTATTCAGATAAAACGATTTTTTAATGGCAGCACTGAAAAGGAATTCCTGATTCCCCCGATTTCGGCTTTTGTCGCTTTAGAGAATGCAGTCAAACACAATGAAATTTCGGAACAGAAGCCACTTCAGCTTGAACTGCATATCGACGACAATTCGCTTGTAGTGTTGAACAACCTGCAGCCGAAGCGCAGTATTCAACACTCTTCTCATATCGGCTTGCGGAATCTGGACGAGCGATTTAAGATCATTACAGGAAAAGGTATCGAAATTACAAAGGACAATAAAAGTTTTCGGGTAGTAATGCCATTGACTCCAATTACTTCATAAAGCCCAACTATGAAAGTCATAATTATTGAAGATGAATTGCTGGCACAGGCTAAACTTGAAGCCATGTTGAAGACATTGGACAGCTCGATTGAAATATTAGCGAAGATCAATAGCGTGGAAGAAGCGTTACGCTGGCTTTCGTCCCACACTTCGCCGGATGTTGCTTTCGTGGACATACAACTTTCCGATGATCATTCCTTCGAAATATTCCGTAAACATCCTGTCAACTTCCCTGTGATCTTCACCACTGCGTACGATAAATACCTGCTTGAAAGTTTCGAGTTCAATTCTGTAGACTACCTGTTGAAGCCGATCACGGAAGAAAAACTGAAGCGGTCACTCGACAAAGTAAAAAAGCTGGAACAGCATTTCCTTCAAGGAAATATTCTGAAACTAATCGAACATACGTTGTCGCCTGCTAAATCAAGGATCGTGGCAAAGAAGGGAAATGAGTTCATTGCGTTAGAGCTGGATGAAGTCGCGTATTTCTATACTGAACATAAGCTGGTATTCGTGCGTGATTTCACAGGCCGTCAGCTTATCGTTGACAAGAACCTTGCAGACCTTGAGTCCACCCTCGATAAGAATAGATTTTTCAGACTTAACCGAAAATTTATTGCACAGCATAAAGCCATTGAAAGATTCAAACCTGATAAAGGAAAGATCAGAATCTACTTAAAGCCGGAGATGAAGGAGGAAGTGCATGTGAGTAAAGAGACTGCGCCGGAGTTTAGACAGTGGATTGGGATTGGTGAGTAGTTAGTGGTAAGTGGTCGTAAGTGGTTAGTAGTAATGAGGAATGAAGAATGAGGAATGAAGAATGAGCCGATGAAAAAGATGCTTTAGTCGTCGGTAAGTGTGTATAAAAATTTCACCGCAAAGACGCGAGGAGCGCAAGGTTTCGCAAGGGTAAATCCATTGTTTAAAAAAGCTTGGTTAGTATTGTATCTATCGAGGCTACGGCTCTCGACCGCAGTTGCCGCATATAACGACGGATTGAAATCCGTCGTTATAATATAGATGCGAGGCTACGCCTCTGAGTTCTTTCTTTTGTGCGAAAATTTCGATGCACCTCTGCTCCGCTCTCCGTAGCGTCTCACAACTCAAAAACTCTTTTTCCGTCTGCAAAAGATCAATAGTATTGGAGTTCACAACAATACTCAAAATGACCTTGCATTCCCTTTTTATAGAATTTGGTGGTGCCGTGGCTAGACTTATTTATTGAATCACCAATCGAAATATTATTTTCTTTAACAAACCAGCTTATTTGAAGAGTATATTCAAACATCTTTTTGGCTTGGTACTCTTCGATAGTGAGTTTATAATTTCCTCTGAAACGATCCTTGAGTCCAATTATTTTACCCGTAAGATTTCGTCCGATAAAGTCGCGCTCTGCTTGCTTCGCTTTTGAAGTTCTAAAGATCAGGAAACTGACGAAGCCAATAAAAACTATCACAATAGTTATCAAAAAAATCTTACGCGCATTATTGTTCAAATTATTCAAATCCTATGAGTGGAATTGGCTTTGAAGCAGTCCCACCCGATATTGCTCCACCGAATGGAGTGACTGCTCCAATAGCACAGAAAAAGGCAAATCACACCAACGATCAGCCCCCCTACGCAAAAGGCCGCAGCAGGCAACACGGATAACGGATAACGGATAACGCTCATTGCTCAACGCCGAACACTATCCGTTTTGCAAAATCTAATTTTTACTAACTCCAGGTTCACGCTTTAGGAAC
>DATHIE010000014.1:0-5084 GCA_035316905.1 Chryseolinea sp.
TATTACGGCACCAATTCCAATCAGAAAGGTTTGGATGGAAAACCCAAGTGTTCGTTGATCTGAAGGTAGCAGGTCGGCCACAAGTGCGCGGAACGGTTCCATTGATACATTGAACGACGCATCCATAATCATAAGTATTCCGGCGCCTGCGTATAGGGGTGGCAGAAGGCCAACGAGCAATCCGGCATTCGGCATGAATACAAGTGCGATTGAGGCAAGTATTGCTCCTGCAAGGAAGTATGGTCTCCTTCTTCCCAGCGATGTCCAGGTACGATCGCTATAATGTCCGATCAAAGGTTGAACGATCATTCCAGTCAAAGGTGCAGCAAGCCAAAACCAGGAGAGGTGTTCGACATCGGCCCCGAATATTCCCAATATCCTTGATGCATTTCCATTCTGTAGAGCAAACCCGAATTGTATTCCCAGGAATCCCACGCTCATGTTCCAGATCTGCATGCGCGTAAGCCTGGGTTTTTCGTGTGAAATGTTCTTAGTCATGAATGACAATTTTTCAATAGTGGTGCAAGCCTGGAATTAATCATCCATTAAACTTAAGAAAACAATTGATAATTGCCAGAATTGTGACTCAGCTAAGGCAAATGTTACCAATGAATGACTAGTTCGTCGGAGGTATATGCTGTTTCTACGGTGTAAACATTTTCACGGGCTGCAGGTTCAGGGTCATAGATAGGATCGAACTTCTCCAACGCGGCGAAGAAACTGTTTATGTCTGCATTGAGATTGTTTTGAATTCCGTTGACAAACACGCTGTGGGAATGAGAAGTCATTCCATGGAGGACAACCTTCAAAGATTTGCGGGTAGACGTATAGTTACCTTCAACGGGAGAAAATATGACCTCGCGTTTTTCTGCATTATATTGAATAAGTCGTTTTGCAAAAACTCCTTTCTGGTAGGCGAACGTCGAGCCGTCATCTTCATAAAAAACAAAAGAAGAACTTTGACCCGTATACACGTGAAGTATAAGTTCGTCCATAACTGCCTTAGTGTTTGAACTGGACGGCTGCATCGGTATCAGCGCGCCAGCTTTAACGAAGACGGGTAGCTTATGGAGAGGGCAGTCGAGAATGACTTCGGAATTGCCACCATATTTCTGTCCGTTGTATAGGTAAAACCATTCGCCATGAGGGAAATAGACCTTCACGAATTCTTTATCGCTCTCGACTGGTGCGACAAGAAAATACGGACCCAAAAGGTACTCGTTATAAAACTGGCCGTCGTAGATCCTGTGGTCGTGTGTATAGTCGATCGCCAACGATCTTTGAACTGGAAGGCCCGTCTGACTTGCATCATGAAACAGGGAATAAATGTAAGGCAATAACTGATAACGGAACTTAATATAGTTTCGGGATATTTGTTCAACCTCTTCACCATACGCCCAAGGTTCTGAATCTCTGCTATTGATCATTGAATGACCGCGGAAAAAAGGAGCGAATGCACCAAGGGAGATCCACCGTGCAAAAAGTTTGGTGTTTGCATCACCTACGAATCCACCAACATCATAGCCAGCAAAAGCAATTCCACCAATTCCCATATTCGAGACCATCCTCACGCCGAGTAACATGTGCTCGTCATACGATACATTGTCGCCGGTCCATACTGCAGAGTAACGCTGGACTCCGGCATAACCTGAACGCGTTAGATTAAATGGCCTCTTGCCGCCAAGTAACTCCTTTGTTCCTTCATATGTGCTGCGAGCCATTTGAAAACCATAAATGTTGCGGCCCTTACGCATCGTTGCCTTATTCCCTTCAAAACTCATCTCAATATTCTCAGGAAGCATATGTCCCCAGGTAGCAATTTCATTCATATCATTCCAAAACCCTTCAACACCTAGCTCAATGTAGTCTTTGAATTGCTCCTTCCACCATTCCCTCGTTAATGGATTCGTGAAATCCGGAAAATGACACCAACCCGGCCAGACCTGTCCTGAATAATTCGTGCCGTCCGGATATTTAATGAACACCTCGTTTCGAATGCCTTCGTCATACGTTTTGTATCCGGATTCTACCTTAATGCCAGGGTCACACATAACGACAACTTCAAAACCCAGCTCTTTGAGTTTTTTTATCATTCCCTTGGGATCTGGGAAATCCTTCTTGCTCCAGGTGAATATTTTGTACTGCTCCATGTAGTGGATGTCCAGTACGATAACATCAGCAGGGATGTCTTTATCACGGAAGGTCTGGGCGACAGCGAGAACTTCCTTGTCGGGATAATAACTATAGCGGCACTGCTGATACCCGATACTCCACAGAGGCGGAAGCTCCATGCGACCGGTAAGGTGTGTGTACTCTTTAACAATATCAGCAACGGAGTGGCTATGAATCAGGTAATAATCCATTTCGCCCCGATCCGCAGAGAAACTTGAGAACCGGTTGTTAGATGCGCCGAAATTGAAGAACGATTTGTATGTGTTGTCAAAGAAAACGCCATACGACAGACCATTGTGAATTCCGATGTAAAATGGAATTGAACAGTAAAGAGGATCGGCGCCGGTTCCGAATCCGAAACTATCCGTGTTCCAGTTCTGGTAGCCCGATCCACGTCGATCCAGAGGACCGGTTTTCTCACCGAGTCCGATAAAACGTTCGCCTTCCTGCAGTTTTTTATAAGTAGTTATTTGTTCACCGTTCCAGCTTGTTCCGAAAGCTGCGTCATCCTCATTAACCAACTGGTGATGGATGTTCGTAAGAGAAAAACGTACGGGGTCCTTCGTCACTGTGAGGATAACGGCATTCGTTCGTATTTCGATGTGATCGGAGTGCTCAGTAGCCGTATGACTTTGGGACGTTGGAGATGCAATGACTGCATATGAGAGATCTTCAAATCGATCTTCTCGCGTAATCGTGATCCTTACGATGTGATCGTTATAAACGAGCACCCTGAACCTTCCATTTTCAGTCTCTCCATTGATGCCATAGCGTTCCAGTGTCCACTTAGTTAATATTCCCAGGCTTTGGCTGAGTGAAGCATTTCGGGTTCTCATGGATATCCTATTAATGCCGTCAAGTAAATATAATTAACAACACTAAACGTAAACGCGCAGGCAAAAAGATGAGAAATCGATTACGGCAACACGTTAATGATTGAAAGAAAAAAGGACCTGCAGCCAGGTCCTTTAAGTTATTTTTTCGGCTTGCCTTTTTTCAAGGATGACTCGCGAACGATAAGTCTGGTCTTGAGGATCTTTCTTTCTGGTGTAGGGTCCTCGTTGTCTTTCGACTTAAACTCAATTTGGCGAATAAGAAGTTTTGCTGCTTCTTGTCCCATCTCAAATCCTGGCTGATCTACAGAAGTCAGAGGTGGTTCAAGTAACGCACTGAAGAACCAGTTGCTGAATCCAACGACGGCGATATCCTTGGGTATCTTTAATCCTGCCTCCTTAATTGCTTGCATTGCTCCCATAGCGGCCGGGTCGTTTGTGGCAAAGATTGCGTCTGGTGGATTGCTTGATTTGAGGAGTTGTTCTGTGGCCATCTTTCCCTCTTCTATTGTTCCAAGGGGACAGGAGACAATAAGCTCCCTGTGAATGGGCATGTTGGCTTCCCGAAGTGCTTCAAGGTACCCTTCAAGGCGTTGCTTGGTGATACCCAGGTTTGGTGGACCTTCAAGGTGAGCAATTCTTTTGCATCCTTGCTCGATGAGATGATGTGTTGCTTCTTTTGCGCCGCTGAGGTCGTCAACGATGACCATACTCGAATTTGCATTCTCATATACACGGTCGAAGAACACCATAGGTACTCCCTTCGCAAGAATTCCTTCGATGTGTTCGAAGTTGTTTGTCTCCCGCGAAACGGATATCAACATTCCATCCACGCGGCTGTTGAAAAGTGCTTTGATATCGATCTTCTCACGTTGAAGAGATTCGTTAGACTGAGTTATGATCACATTGTACCCCGCACTATACGCCACGTCCTCAATTCCACTTATGACCGTAGAGAAGAAGAAATGGACAAGCTCCGGGATTATAACCCCTAGGGTATTGGTCTTACTTTGACGTAAGCTTAGTGCGACGATGTTTGGTTGATAGTTAAGCTTTTCAGCAAGCTCGTTAACAGCCTTTTTGGTCTGCGGGCTGATATCCGGATGGTCCTTTAGCGCCCTTGAGACCGTAGACGGGGAGATGCCCAGTTCACGGGCGATATCCTTAATTGTTACCTGGTTGTACTTCATGTCTGCAATTTTAGAAACAATTGCGGAATCACCGCAACTAGTTGCATAAAAATTTTGAATGCGTACAAACGTTTGCGGTTATGGATTTCACCAAAAACCGAGCGTTACCCTGTCAAAGTTCTGCCGAGGCTGCATTTGATATGGGGTTGGAGTATCGTAGACATTGTTAGGGCGAATGCAATTCTGAGAAGAATGGGCACTTTTCTTTTAAAGCCTTAAGGCACCTTTTTGACCGTCAGCCAGCGATTGATCATACCTTGAATTTTGACGAAATAAGGAGTTTTCAAAACCTTGATTTTTTGCTTTCTGTAAACGTTTGCGACGTCGATTCCTGCAAAAATAAATGGTTTTTTTTAGGAAGAATTAAATAACTTCTTCCTACCTTAAAAGTTGATTTCAAACGTGTGTTTGATGGCATGCGCGAGAGTTCAGTAAATTAATTTAACCCAAACCAAAAACTGTATGATGAAATTTTATCTGTGTCTAAGCAGGTACTTGGTGGTGTTTTTTGTGTTTGCCGCGGGCTTGGCAAATGCACAAAGCAAGACCGTAACTGGAACAGTGACATCCGCTGACGACGGGTCAGGACTGCCAGGTGTTAACGTCCTTGAGAAAGGAACAAGTAATGGAACGGTGACGGACGCGAATGGCGCGTATTCTATCAATGTAAGCGACAATGCCACCTTGGTATATTCCTTTGTGGGATACACTTCTCAGGAAGTCCCGGTAGGAGGTCAGACAGCGATTAGCCCGGTGCTTGCACTGGATGTCCAATCTCTGACAGAGGTGGTAGTGGTAGGTTATGGTACTCAGGAGAAAAAAGAACTGACGAGTGCCGTGTCCAGCGTAAAGGCTGAAGATTTTAACAAGGGTACAGTTAACGATCCGG
>DATHIE010000015.1:0-7107 GCA_035316905.1 Chryseolinea sp.
AATAAGAGACTCCAAGAAGTGGGCTATAACCACCTATGTTGACTGATATGATGCCAGGTGTGTTTTCGTTTATATTTTGGTTCCACCATCTTCCAGTATTAGTGTAGAGTCGTTTGACCTGCCAGGTGCCAAACTCTGTTACCTGTTCTGGAAATGCTGTAGGTTGCGCCGCTACTTCAAATGCTTCCTGCGCAAGAATTGCTGAGGCTGTATGATGGCCATGGCCTGCCCGCTCATCCGGCGGAAATCGGGTTATTATAACGTCCGGCTGAAACTGGCGGAAGACCTTAACGACATCGTGAAGAATTTCCTGCTTATTCCAGAGCTTGAAAGTTTCGTCTGCTGACTTTGAAAAACCAAAGTCATTTGCACGTGTAAAGAATTGTTTGCCACCATCGATCCTGCGAGCGGAAAGCAATTCCTGGGTACGTATCAACCCCAATAAGTCGCGAATTTCAGAACCGATTAGATTTTGCCCGCCGTCACCACGCGTCATTGACAGGTACGCGGCTTCGACCAACCTGCCATTACCCATTTGAGTGATAATAGCAGTGTTCTCATCGTCGGGATGCGCCGCCACATAAAGCACGGAACCCAGAACATTCAATTTTTTGAGTTTAAGCTTGATTTCAGCTGCATCCGGCTGGCGTTTGGATTGGGAAATTGCAAGCAGCGGCAGAAATAGCAAAAGGCATAATATCCTCATCATCATTCAAAATTCCTTTGCGCGAATTAACGTAGAAAAATCAATTTATGCGGTAAAGGTTTTTGCAGCATGCAATTGCACGTGTTGAAAGGCGGTTACAAGGCAACCTATAACGTATTGTGCGTGACGATCAGAGCTTACCCCGATTTACTCCATTAACCAGATAGGTACCGTCCTGCTCGAAATAGATCACAATTTTGCTAACCGGGTCTTTCTCCTCATTAAGAAAATAGACTATGTATTCATATGCACCCACACGGTCCTTAATATCATCTGTAAAACCCATATCCAATTTCATGATGGTCGTCGTATCGAACTTCTTATTATTAAAGACGTTCTTTGAGTTGTTTTCAATGATCTTCACCCGTACTTCGTTTGGATTCTGCTTTAACACCTGAAGATTTATGTAAAGGTAAGGCAGCAATCCGCTAGCTCTGGTTTTTTCGCGCTCCTTCAACGTTTGATTCATTTCGATCTTGTTTGGATCGCGACCTGCTCCCCGATCTTTGAATTCAAAATTTAACTTGAGGTTGAATTCATCAGTAGGCTTATAAGGAGGATCCTCTTGAAATGAAAGTAACCCAAAAATGACAAGGATCAACGATTTCATAGTATTCGCATTTCTATTCTTGAAATTACAAAATTCCTGGCACTCTTTGACAGTTATTTCAATGTCATACATCAATCCTATTTTGTCATGTTACCCAAATTCGTCTGATGAACTTATTACCTGGATTTCAAAATATTCTGCACAATAACTTTTCACCGCAGGGACGCAAGGGACGCAGGGTTACGCTAGGATAATGTCAAATTTGCCTTTCCCTGAGAAACTTTTGTATTACAGCAGAGTATTGAATGCCCGCCTTTGACAAAGTAGGATTATTTCAAAGTCATTATATACTCCGCTACATCGGCAAGGTCTTGTTCTGTAAGCCCCAACGAAGTGGGTGCTGGCATGAGGCTGTTCTCCTGTTTCTTGCGCGTGCTAACATTTTTGGTGCTGATAACATGCTTTTTTCCATTGATGTCTTTCACTACTACAGTCTGCTCACCGTCCGCGATGATAAAACCAAATAAAGATTCGCCATCCTTCGTTGTTATTAGCCACGGCTCGTAACCAAAAACTATTGCCGCGCTTGGATTGATAATCGCGTCCAATAGTCCTGGCCTGTCAAACTTCTTCTGAACAAATGTCAGATCAGGACCAATATCGCTACCGTTACTTTTCACTTTGTGGCAGGTGGCGCAATTTCCTTCAAATATCCGTCTCCCTTCAGCAGCGTTATATTTCAGCCCTGTTATTACATTGATGGAATAATTTGTCCCGGCCGTATGAAAAACGTTGGAAGCCTGAATACGAACACCGGCGTCGGGATTCTTAAAAATCACTTTCTCCACAACGGGATACAGATCCTTAGGAAGTTTGTTTTCAGAAACCATGGTCATTAACATCTGACCACCGATTGGATCCTTAGCCATATCCTGTGCATTCCATTTTTTTTCATCGAACGGCAAGCGCTCATCCATTATCTTTCCCATTTTCACTTTCATGGAGACCAGCTGTCGTTGATGCTCAGTGTCTATAGGGGAATTCTTCCAATCATATAGCGCAAACCAATTGTTACTTTGACGGAAGGCCACCCAATATGAAGCTTGTTCTTTTACATCTTGCAAGGATGATTTTGAAAGCTCGATCATCGCAAGCACTGCTTCTTTTGTATTGATGAATGAAAGCGCCGTCAGCGCCCTCGATCTTTCCTGTTCCGATACCCGACTATCTCCTGCTCTGACCTTCAGATCCTTTAGAGAGGACGGCGGATGTAATCGCCAGGTAAAGGATGCAAATGCTTCACTCCAATCGTGAGGTTTCCTGTTATCAGCATTGTGGAGGGAACGGACAACATTATAAAATTTTTCGTCGTTGCCTTCCGCAGCCGATGCCACACTTTCCAGGTACCATTTGTCTATCCCATCGTATTGCGCCACGAGGGTTCGAAGTATATCCTTCGTTTTTTCGTATGGAACGTCTTTCAATGCAATGGCAACCTCCCTCCGCACAAAGGATGAAGGATCACTTTTCAATTGTTCGGCATATGGTAAAATGTCAGTTTCCGTTTGACGCAACGCACGCAGCGCGACTGCACGGATCATAGCATCCTTGTGCTTGAGAAGGTTGACCGTTTCGGCTTTTCCCTTATCACCCAATTGGGACAACAACCAAATGGCACGCGCCTGGTAGTAAGGATTACTGTCATCCAGCAACTTCGTTACTGCCGAGACCACGTCATCCTTTTTTGCTTTCAGCAATTGAAATGCAAAAGCACGTACATTGACCGCAGGACTTTTGAGTGCTTGTATCTGACCTTCCAAGGATGTGAGGTCGAGGACCGGTGATTTCAGGTTTTTTCCTTTGGGAAGTATCCGGTAAATCCTGCCATAGCCCAGGGAATCGTGCATCTGATGCCCACCTACTACGGGATCGTACCAATCAGCGACGTAAATAGCGCCGTCTGTCCCGATCGCCACATCGCTTGGCCGGAACCACTTGTCACGATCCGCATTCTGTGCGCTGTCGTTCCAAACATATAATTCGTTATCGGATTTCAATGAGGTAATAACGTTCTCACGGTTAGGAAGATCGTATCCGGATCGACTCATAACCGGATGGTATCCGAACACCACGTTGCGTCCTGCGTCGGCACTTAATAAGAGGCCGCGATAATTTTTACCCAACGCATCTCCTTCATTCAAGACGATACCGGTTGGGGCACCCGCACCACTCTTGTCTCCTGCCGGCATAACGCCAGGATCATCCTGATGCCAATTTGCTGTGAAGATATCCTGCCAGGGGCGTTGATCTGCCTGCCAATAGCGCGTACCGTCGGTGCTAAAGTATCCAGCATTGCCACCTTCTATCAACCATGATGTGCGGCAGGCTACCACCTGGTCATCGTTATCGTTTTGCCACATATTTCCATAAGAGTCAATCGCCGTCTCATATGAATTTCTAAAGTTATGACCCAATACTTTCAATCCGGTTCCGTCAGCATTGATCCTCAACTGTAACCCTCCTACCCAGATTTTTCCATCGTCGCTTTTTCTGTTGCCCTGATTCTCCTTATTATAAGGCGAACCTCCTGTATAGATACTGCCGGAACGAAGCGTCCAACCACTTTTATCTGTTACTATGTGCGGTCCGGCATTACCCGTGCTGAAATACCATTTGCCATCAGGCCCACCGACGATCGCGTGCAACGAATGATCATGATCCAATCCTCCAAATCCAGTTAATATTATTTCCTTTTTTTCTGGCTTGTCATCATGGTCTGCATCAGTGTAAACGATAAGGTTGGGGGAGCACGATACGATCACTTTATCACCAATGACCGCAATGCCCAATGGAGACACAAGGTCCTTATCCTCCACAAATACTTTGGAAATGTCGGCTTTACCATCCTGATCACTGTCTTCAAGAATTATGATCCTGTCGCCGTTTGAATGATGCAGCGCGCGTGTCGAGTCGTTGTTATAATTTCTGTAGTTGACCGCTTCAGTTATCCAGATCCGGCCTTTCGAATCAATATCGATGTCTGTTGGATTGAAGAACATTGGCGATTCGGCCCACAACGTTGCTTCAAGATCATCCGGTAAATAAAGCAATGGTGTATCAGTTCCCTTCGGTTTACAGCCTGCCAGAAACAAAGTACAAATCCCGATATAGAAAAAGATACGGCTCATCATTCAAGTACATTCAATTACTTACCGAAAATAGCCTTCAGGTACCTAAGGTTATAGCGATAACTTTCGACGATGTCAGCGTCTTTAGGAATTGCACCCTCGATCTGCATCCAACCGTCGCCGACATAATCTATATCCATCAGCGTTTCACCAATCCGCCTCCAATCCAGTGTTCCTTTGCCCAGTAAAAATCCATTCTCTTTTATATGAAGCTCGCAGATTGCGTCTTTACCTAGAAACTTAATTTCATTGATCACATCATATCCGGCGTCAGCAGAGTTCCTGAAATCGTAATAAACCTTTACTGCATTCGATCCAACCTTCTGAATGATATCCATCAGTTCTTGCGCACTCAGGTACGATTCTATGCCCAACGTAATGCCCATACGCTCGGATTTTGGCGCCACTGCTTTCAGACGTCGTATCACCTCCAGCTTTCCTTTTTCGTCACCGCGCAGATCGTTTTTGTGAAAGAATGCGAGCAGGATAACCTTAACCCCCAAATTCTTCGCCACATCTATGCTATCCGACACCCAAATCTCAGTTTGAGGATCTTCCTTGTATGGCACGTTGTTCAACTCGGCGATAGCAAGGCTTGAAATTGCAATGCCGGTTTCTTTCGATTTATCCAGATAAAGCTGCTGTCTGGATTTTTCTCTGAGATGCAGGTTGTTGCTCACATTTCCAAGGTTAACCTGGATGCCTTCGAGTCCGATCTTTTTAGCTACATCAAACGCTGCAAGGTCACTGCTCTTGCCAATCGACCAATCACAGGCGCTGATCCGTAGTTGACTAACGCCGCCGCATACCCGATGACCTACGACAGAATTCAACAGCAGTAATGCGCCTGCCCGCTTCAACAGCGACCTCCGCGTGATACCAGGTTTGATTTCATTAATAGACATCCTAACATGAAACTATTGGAAGTTAAGTTGAAATTAAATTTTCACGAATGCAACTTATGGTCAAAGTGACTTTTTGAATATCTTTGGACGAAAACCTTCCGATTCTAAATCCCAGACATGCTTAGTAAAACGCTTTTGTTTTGTCTCATTCTATTGCAGATCAATGTTTTCGCGCAGAATGAATTTTACACCTTAACACCATTACCGTTGAATGACCTATCTGCATTCAAGGCCCCAACCAAGAACTGGAAGATAAAAGCCAACATTTCCGGCGGCTTCAACGAAACAAAGTCAAAATCCGAATCCGGGACAGGAGTACTAAACAATGAGTTTGAGGATAGTTTTCGATTCAAACCAGAAAGCAACCTCGTTACAAACCTGGAACATGGCGATATATTTCTAGCCCTCGATTTTAACATGCCGAAAGGTTCGAACTCTGGAATCTATTTGCAGGGACGCTACGAGATCCAGCTGTTCGACAGTTGGGCTGTGAAGGTTCCGCGAGTTACAGATTGTGGAAGCATTTATGAACGATGGGATGAAAGCCGTCCGGAAGGAAAAAAAGGATTTGAAGGACATCCTTCACGAACCAATGCAAGCTTTGCGCCTAACTTGTGGCAACACCTTGAAATAGAATTCAGGGCTCCACGTTTTGATGCTAACGGCAAAAAGATCGAGCCCGCGCAATTTGTGAAAGTAGTTCTCAACGGTATTGTTATCCACGAACATGTAATCCTTTCAGGGCCAACTCGCGCGTCGGCATTTAATGACGAAAAGGCTATGGGCCCGATCGTAATTCAAGGAGATCATGGTCCGGTGGCATTTCGCAACATTCAATATGCGTTGCTTGACGAATTCAAAGTTTCCTTTGATGAATTGACTTATGAATATTATGAGGGCGATTTCAACGAATTACCCAAAGTAGAACCTCGACACCTGGTAAGAAAAGGTACCGCAGAAGCTATTGATGTGAAACTCGCGGACAATCCCAATAAAATGTGTCTCGTTTTTAACGGCAAGATCAATCTGAAAGAAAGCACCGACTATCAGTTCATCGTTAAAAAAATCGGTAAGGCAAGATTGAGCGTAGATGGCCAGGAAATCATTCGAACCCGTGAGCTTTTTGATGACTACGTTATTTCCCGCAAGTTGACTACTGGTGTACACACCATAGAATTCGCTTATCTCAAAGATTTTGCCTGGGCGCCTACAGGTGTTGGACTCTACATTGGAAAATTGAATTCGCGTCCTCAGGCCATGCATACACCGGCGTCATTGCCTCCGCTTCCTCCTACCCCGCTGATTGACGTAGCACCAACGGCCGGGCCAGAGCTCGTGCGGTCTTTCATGATGCACGAAGGAAAGAAGAAAACTCACGTAATATCAGTTGGCGATCCGGCGGGAGTACATTATTCATATGATTTGAATCAAGGTGCTTTGCTGAGAGTATGGCGCGGCCAGTTTTTGAACGTCACAGAAATGTGGTATGAACGCGGAGAGCCTCAAATATCAACTTCAATGGGAGCTGCTGTCATTTTTAAAGGAAAAGCGCCGCTCGGAATAGTTGCGGATGAAAAAACTCCTTTACCTGACACATTAAATGACCGTTCTGACCTTCTATATAAAGGATATTCATTGGACGCATCTGGCTATCCCACGTTCAGCTATCTCTTCAAAAACATAACAATGAAAGATTCTTTTGTTCCATTCGACGGAACGAGGGGAATTAAACACACGGTGAGTATTTCAAACGCGCCT
>DATHIE010000016.1:0-2853 GCA_035316905.1 Chryseolinea sp.
CTTTTAGTTGTTTCTCGGGGAAAGGATGAAGTTGTTCAAGGCGGACAATTGCTGCATCCTTAATCTTTTTCTTTTGTTGCACATCGGCGAGGTCATAATAGATCTTACCGGAGCAAAGCACAACACGCTTTACGTCTTTTGCTGATGCTGTCGGGTCATCCAATACTTCGTTAAACGAACCAGTAGTAAAATCTTTGATCGGAGAGATCACCGCGGGATGACGCAATAACGATTTCGGTGAAAATACGACGCATGGCTTGCGGAACGGCCAGGCTACCTGCCGTCTGAGCAGGTGGAAGAAGTTCGCAGGAGTTGTCGGATTCGCCACGATCATATTATACTCCGCTGATTGTTGCAAAAATCTTTCAGGTCTGCAACTGGAGTGCTCCGGTCCCTGACCTTCATAGCCATGAGGCAGAAGCATAACCAATCCGTTCATCCGCTGCCATTTCGATTCAGCGCTGGAGATGAACTGATCAATAATCACCTGTGCTCCGTTTACGAAGTCGCCAAATTGCGCTTCCCATAATACCAGAGCGCTGGGCGAGGACATAGCATATCCATATTCAAATCCAAGCACACCAAATTCTGACAGCAATGAATTAAAGATGCTAAACCTTGGCAGATTCTTCTCAATGTTATTCAAGCCACAGTACGGCTCATTGGTATTGGCATCAAAGAAGTAGGCATGACGATGCGAGAACGTACCACGCTGCACGTCCTGTCCTGACATCCTCACTGGGGTCTTTTCTACCAGCAGAGATCCATAGGCCAGCAACTCTGCTTCCGCCCAGCCCAGAACTTTTGCGTCGAAGAACGCGGTCGTTCTATCCTTTAATAGTTTCTCAATTTGCTTGAGAGGACGGAATCCTTCCGGGATCGTTGTTAAGGCTTTCCCGACTTTTTCGATTACGCTTTCTTTAACACCCGTGTCTGGAGATTTATCGAAATCCTCAGGCTTTGCCCATCGCATTTGATCCCATTCCTCCTCCATTTTTTGAGGTTTATACGGAAGTGGTTTTTGTTTGACTTCATTGAGGCGGTCCTGCAGCTGATTTCTGAAATTCTTATCCATTTCATCAGCAAGCGCCGCATCAACATCACCGCGTTCAACAAGCTTCTTCACATAAATTTCTCGTGGGTTCTCATGCTTGGCAATAATGTTGTACAACTTTGGTTGTGTGAATTTTGGTTCATCGCTTTCATTGTGTCCATGTCTACGGTAGCACAGCAAATCGATAAAGATATCCTGCTTGAACTTCTGCCGGTATTCAACAGCTAACTTCGACACAAAGCTTACCGCTTCCGCATCGTCTCCATTTACGTGAAGTACAGGCGCATCAACGATCTTTGCGAGGTCGGTACAATAGATACTGGTTCTAGCATCATCATAGTCTGTCGTAAATCCGACCTGGTTGTTAATGACAAAATGAATTGTGCCACCAGTTCTGTACCCTGGCAGGCCCGACATCTGCAGGCACTCATAAACGATACCCTGGCCGGCCACTGCAGCATCCCCATGAATAAGGATCGCCATAGCTTTGGTGTTGTCGCCTTTGTGTTCGTCATCAATCTGACCCCTTGTGTAGCCAATTACCAACGGATCGACTGCTTCCAGATGTGAAGGGTTTGGGGTTAACTTCAGATATATCTTCTTGCCTGATGGGGTATTGATATGGCTGGAATAACCAAGGTGATATTTAACGTCACCATCTCCCATTGTCTGTTCAGGACTTACATTACCCTCAAACTCTGTAAAGATTTGCTCATACGTTTTACCGAGGATATTTGATAGAACATTCAGTCTTCCGCGGTGAGCCATCCCTATCACAACTTCTTTTACATCAAGCTCTGCTGCTTTATTAATAATTGTTTGAAGAGCCGGAATTGTGTTCTCTCCGCCTTCAAGTGAAAATCTTTTTTGTCCCAGGAATTTTGTGTGAAGGAAATTTTCAAACACTACAGCCTCATTGAGCTTTGTCAGGATCCGCTTTTTCTCATCGATCGCCGGATTGTATTTGAAATACTCCTGTTCGCATTTTTCAAAGAACCATTGACGCACTGCGTCAACACGAATGAAATTATATTCGAACCCGACGGGTCCAAGGTAAACGGTATTGAGTTTTTCGATGATCTTGCGAAGCGTGGCCTTTCCCATGCCGATTTCTGCACCGACGTCAAACTCAACATCTAGGTCAGCATCTGTAAGACCTACATTTTTGTGATCGAAGTTTACGTGGTGATTTCTTCTCTCACGCACAGGGTTCGTCTTTGATTGCAAATGACCGAATGAGCGATACACGAAGATCAGATTTCGAACCTGAGTTTCTTTAATGGAGATAGTCTCGTCTACAGCAGCACCGTGACCGTTGTCACCATAACGCTGCGCGGAGAAATCGTAACCTTCAAAGAACTTCTGCCAGGTAAGATCGACAGATGAAGGGTCTTTCTTGTAAGTTTGATACAGCTGATCGATATAACCCACGTCAGCGTTCGAGATATACGAATATTTGTCCATGATTTTTTGCGAAAGCCAACAAATGTAGAGAAGCTACCGTATATATAAAAATTGGCTACTCGCGTAAGCGAATATTTGTATTCTCCTCTAAAACTCCATTTTTGGTCAAATTTTGCCGTTGGCCGTCAGGAAATTTCCCTTAAATTTGCGGACTTAAAAAACGGACGAGTTCCACATAGAATTTTAAACTAAAAATTGTAATGGTTAAAATCAGACTGGCCCGCAGAGGCCGCAAAAAACTGGCAATGTACGATGTAGTCGTAGCCGACGCCAGAGCTCCACGCGATGGGCGATTTATTGAAAAAATTGGGACGTACAATCCACTTACCGTTCCT
>DATHIE010000017.1:0-11666 GCA_035316905.1 Chryseolinea sp.
AAAAATAATTGAAGGTGGACGATCCAAAGTACCTGCCTCACATCGCGTACGATTCAGTGGTCTTCGGATTTTCTGGCGAAGAGCTGAAGATCCTCATTATGGAGTATCACAACACAGGTATGTTTGCCCTGCCAGGTGGATTTGTAGGAATTCGTGAGGATCTGAACGACGCAGTGAGGCGCGGCCTGAAAGAACGGACCGGATTAGATCAGATCTACCTCGAGCAGTTTTACACATTCGGAAACCTCGCTCGCCATAATCCTGAAATAATGAGAACCATCCTGAAGGCTAATGAGCTTGAACCTTCGGACAAAGAATGGTTACTCGACCGTTTTATTTCCGTTGCCTATTACGCGTTGATCAACTATAAAGACGTCGTACCACAACCTGATGCGCTCTCAGATTCGTGTGAGTGGTATTCAGTTGACAAGCTCCCGGAACTTATCCTGGACCACCGAGCAATTGTATCGAAAGCTATTGACACGCTGCGCGACAACCTGGACAGGAAACTCATGAACCTCTTACCCGAACGGTTTACAATGAAAGAACTTCAACAAACCCATGAAGCTATTTTAGGTGAGAAACTCAGACGAACAACGTTCCAGCGCAAGATGTTAGGCGCGGAGTTACTTATTCGTCACAAGAAAAGATTTTCAGGTAAAGCACACAAGGCGCCTTACGAATACAGCTTCAAGCAGTAATTACTGACAGTTTATTAATGTGTTGGCGGACCTACGTTTGACTTAGCGGTCAGTAATTCCTTATCTAAGCTCCTTAATCCGATAAGAAGGATGACAAAAGACACTGATGTTGTAGTAGTAAGTAAAGCAACGACAGGAACGATGTCTCCTGAGTTAAAGATTCCCACGCCACTTGATGCAAGAGCAGCAACTCCGATTTGCGTACATCCAAGCAGAGCAGACGCGCTTCCGATGTTTCTTTCGAACGGTGCTAATGCGAGAGCGTTTGCATTGGGATTTATCAGACCGACGCAAGTGAGACAAACGAAGAACATCCCAACGGTGCCATATAATCCAAGCCAACCGAAGAATACACATATCAGGAACACAAAACTTGCAATCACCTGGCAGATAAGTGCGACCTGGAAAATGCGCGCACTGGAGTACGATTTATTCAACCAGATGTTCAACTGACTGCCACCGATGAACCCTACCGACAGCAATGCAAAGATGGCACCATAACCCTGGGGACTTACGTGATACATTTCCATAAAAATAACGGGTGAGCCTGCGACGTAGATGAACAAAGTAGCAAACGCGAACGCACCTGAAAAAGTGTAGGTCGCGAACTGAGGATTGCGGACAACGCTGATGAATGTAAGGATTATAGGCTTAGGTTTTAGTGATACGGACTGATCAGGCCGTTGCGCTTCTGGTAGTAAAAACAAAACAAGCAACGCCACAAACACGGCAATTGCTGCAAGCGCAATAAAGACTGCCTGCCATCCCCATAACGTCACAATAAATCCGCCTAACGTAGGGGCTAACAGCGGAGACAGACCTATTATCAAAAACAGGAGCGAGAATACTTTGGCGCTTTCTTCCACTGGAAAAAAGTCACGCACCATGGCTACCGCTCCTACCCACGCAGCGCTTCCTCCTAGCGCCTGAAGAAAACGCAGCCCAATCATGACATTAACATTTTCTGATTGCATACATCCAATGCTGGCAAGCACAAAAACAACCAAACCAATATACAAGGGAGGCTTTCTTCCAAAACGGTCCAGCAACGGTCCATATAAAATCTGTCCAATAGCCATTCCAATAAAATAACTCGAGACTGATAGCGATACTGTGGACGCCGTAGTGCCAAAATCATTGGCGATTTGAGAGAATGCGGGAAGGTAAAGATCAATAGCAAACGGAGTTACAGTCGCCAGCGCACCAAGGATCCAAATGATCAGCCTTTTTTCCTTCATAATTTTGACTTCGTATAGTCGGAAGCGGGCAAAGTGCATTTTTAATTTCACAGAAGCAAAGACAACTAACTACCGGAATAGGAGTTTTCATTACCTTAGTTGACCATTGACATCGAACATTAAAACCGATTTAATTCATTAAAATGAAGAAACGTACGTTCCTTAAAATTTCTTCGGCAATGCTGACCGGAGCTGCCCTCTCTCCTATTGCAGGATGTGGAACGGAAAAGAAAGGTGAACAACTAAAAAACTGGGCAGGGAACCTTAGCTATAGTACGTCGGATGTTCTTGAGCCTGTCACTGTCGAAGACGTACAAGAAATAATAAAAACGGCGGACAAACTTCGGGCCCTTGGAACGAGGCACTGCTTTAATACGATTGCTGATTCAGACGCACTCCTTGTATCAACACGCAATCTGAACGACCTCAATGAACCAGACACCGCCAACAACAGAATCACGGTTGGTGCTGGCATTCGCTACGGCGATCTTTGTAAATACCTTGATGAACGCGGATTTGCTATCCATAACCTTGCATCCCTCCCTCATATCTCGGTAGCAGGCGCTTGCGCAACAGCCACACACGGATCTGGCGTGCGAAACGGAAACCTTGCCACTGCAGTTTCCGGCATCGAATTCGTTTCTGGCAAAGGAGACATTGTTCAGTTGTCACGCGATAAGGACGGTGATACGTTCAAAGGCGCTGTTGTCGCTCTTGGCTCGCTTGGCATTGTTACTAAAGTAACACTCGACCTGATTCCAACTTTTTCGGTGAGGCAAAATGTCTATCTCAATCTTCCCGTCACTCAACTTGAGCAGCACTTTGATGAAATAATGTCCAGCGGCTACAGCGTCAGCCTGTTTACGGACTGGCAGACGGAAAATATGAATCAGCTCTGGATAAAAAGAAAAGTAACGGAAGGTGAAGCATTTAACCCTGAAGGCGAATTTTTTGGTGCCGCCCTAGCTCAACGGAATGTCCATCCTATCATTGAGATATCAGCTGAAAACTGCACTGAACAGATGGGAGTAGCTGGACCGTGGTACGAACGGCTACCGCACTTCAAAATGGATTTTACTCCCAGCAGCGGCGAGGAACTTCAGGCGGAATACTTTGTTCCGCGCGAAAAAGCTTTCGCGGCCATTAAGGCTGTGGAAACACTTAGACAAGACCTCAAGAATCTTTTACTCATAACGGAAATAAGGACCGTTGATGCCGATGATCTTTGGATGAGTATGGCTTACCAGAGACCAAGCGTCGCGATCCATTTTACGCTGAAACAGGATATTCCAGGGGTTGTGAATTTCCTCCCGAAGCTGGAACAAACCCTTGCTCCTTTTGAGCCGAGGCCACATTGGGGTAAATTGTTCACTCTGCAACCCAGCGCGCTGCACTCGAGGTACGGCCGGTACAGAGATTTCCTTGCTCTCGCAAGCCAGTACGACCCCGCCGGCAAATTCCGAAACACATTTATGACCGAAAACTTCTTTAGCTGAGACAACCCTTGAGCTTTCAAATGTCAGTGATTGAGCCAAGAGCAATATAAATGCAGGGTCACTATGATCACAAAGGGGGCACTCCCGATAGCTATCGGAAGTCACAATATGAAGCGCTAAAAATACGTCGTGGGCTTTGTGGTTCCTCGTGGACATCGTGACCTGGGATTAAAGGCACCACTAACACCCAGGTTCATAAAAAATCGAATATTTTTCCCTAAAAAAAACCTGCTGACATACTGCTGTCACTGCGTATGAGTTGTTTTACATAAACAACATTAAAACCCTAACAATTAATAATTATGGAAACCAGCATCAATCAGTTAGAGAGCGTAGGTACCAACTCGACATTCGTCAACCCTGAAGAACTTCTAACGCATTGGCAGGGCCATCGCCGCGTCACACGTAGAGTGATTGAAGCCTTCCCGGAAGATAAGCTCTTCAGCTACTCATTGGGTGGCATGCGTCCGTTTTCAGTATTAGCCATGGAAATGGTTGGAATGGCGGATCCCGGAATGACGGGTGTGGTAACTAGGAAATGGGAAGCACCCTCACATTTGAGGAAGATCGAAATGCCAAAAACCAAAGCGGAGTTGCTGCGCCGCTGGGATGAAGTAACGGAATATATAGACGCAAACTGGCCGTTGATTCCTGCCGGAAGATTTCAGGAAGTTGATAAGGCGTTCGGAATGTGGGAAGGCACGATGGCGTGGATCATTTTGTACTTCATCGACAATGAGATACATCACCGCGGACAGGGTTATGTTTACCTTCGTTCCCTCGGGATCGAACCTCCGCCATTCTGGGATCGCTCATAAATGTTAGTTAGGCTAAAGTAACCAGTTTGAAACATTGGAAATTGGACATTGGGCGTTCGACATTCATCTGCGTCTATTTACTGAACTGGAGATTTGCGATCTGATTGAAAAGCATTCTTTTGTTTGTGCTGGACTATAAACAACCGACGTCCAGCCTGGGTGAAAACATTCAATCCTATCCGTCAAAATAAACTTACCTTAACACTATATGCCTTTTATCACATAGCGATACGCCATCGACACGGAATGTGAATTCATAAAAACTTCCAGAAATATTTTGGACAATCTCTTTTTTTTGGTGCTGTCAAAAAATACATTTTACCGCAGAGGGAATGCAAATGCATCAGCAGGACTCATTCTTGAGAAGCACAGGGAGACTCGTTTGCTTTGACTTGATAGTGCATCTGATGCGCGGAGGGCGCAGACGGCAGTTCTGATCGGTTGCAGTCGCGCAAGCTTGGTCATAGGTAGTCGGAACCTTCCGAAAAAAAGAAAGTTCTAATACCTTAAATCCAAGCAAGGCGCGACTACGCCCCCTGCGCTTTGCGGCCTTTGCGAATTAGGTACGTTTTCAAGATAAGATGAATGAACATCCCTGTGCTTCGTACGAGAAGTCGCTGTGATGCATTAATAATCCTTTGCGTTAAAATGTATTTCCGACTTTCACTGTCCAGTTGACAAAGCAATTGATTGGAAATGGCTTATCTAACGAAGTTTTTCGATAGTCATAGTAATGTCCAACGCCCAACTTCCAATATCCAATTTCCATTTAATGGTTTAACTTAACGAGATTGGATCGCGGATAATCAAGATAGCAGGGCCTGACGGTTGTACTTTGAGCGATATTGTACAGGCGATAAACCAGTAATACGCTTGAAGGTGTTGCGGAATGCTTTCGTGTCGGTATAACCAACCTTGTACATCACTTCATTGACGTTCTCACGCGAGGACTCAAGATTCACTTTGGCTGCTTCCATTTTCACGCGTTGAATGTATTCAACCACCGTGTTGGAAGTAGCTTTTTTGAATCTGCGTTCGAGGTTTCGCCGGCCGATCGCAAACATCGAAGCGATCTGGTCAACAGTGATCTTTTCCTGGAAGTTATTTTCAATGAATTCCTGAGCCTTCTTTATCTGCTCATCATCATGATCCTTTTGACCTTGGAAGATGATGAACGACAATTGATCTTCGCGTTCGATCTCAATGGCAAATACCTTTGCTGCAAGAACAGCCATTTCGCGACCGGCAAATTTCTCGATGAGATATAGAATGAGATTTACATAGGAAAATGCACCTCCACTTGAATAAAGACCCTGTTCATCAGTGATCACTTTTTCAGTGACAAGATTTACCTCTGGGAACATCTTCTTGAAATTATTTTCAGCCATCCAGTGCGTAGCACATTTTCTACCATTCAGCAGTCCGGTTGATGCAAGCAAAAATGCACCAAGACAAAGACTTGCTACTTCAGCTCCGCTGTTGTATTGTTTAACTATCCAGGGAATAAATGCCTTATTCTTTTCAATAGCCTTGACGAGATCCCCGTCCAGCGCAGGTATGATGATTAGATCTGTTTTTGAAACCTGATCTATGAGCAAGTCCGGGTTCGCGGTGAACAACCCACCGCACAGCCTGGTTTCTCGCGTAATTCCAACAAGATGGACGTCAAAAGCAGGTTGACCACCTTTTGCTTTGAAGAATTCATTTACCTGCGTGAGCAGCTGGCGCGAACCTTCAAGGCTTCCTAGTATTGCACCTTCGGGAACAAGTATCGAGATGTGTTTCATTGGGTTTTCTTTTTTTTAACAATCGATTCTATATCAACCTTTCTACATCAAAAGTAAGGGATGAGTCTGTCGCAATCAACCCCTTATTATGCCGTATTTACACCCTTTCTAAAAAAAGAATGTGTTTTAATTTTGTTATGTCACAAATGGGGAAAAAAGAAACCTAATGCGTGAGGTATGGAAAAGATTAAATTAAAGGATGACATAACGGTGTTCGGCTTCGAAGTGAAAACATTCCCCGATGGGATTGGCGATGCTTTCGATCGACTGGTAAATAAAGTCCCCGAAGGATTCGGACGGGATTATTACGGAATAAGTTTTCTGGATTCGGAAGATAGGATGGTCTATCTGGCGACGGCATTGGAAAAAGAACATGGCGAAGCCGAAAAATATCAGTGTGACAGGTACACTATTAAAAAAGGTGAGTACGCGGCGGAAACGGTATGGGATTGGCGCAAGAAAACGGATTCAATCAAACCCGTCTTCGAAAGATTGTTCAATTCTATTCAGGGAACTCCAACAGGACCAAATATTGAATGGTACAAAGACAACAACGAAATGTTATGTATGGTGAGATTGGAACAGACTCAATGACGAAGGAGATCTTGTTTGTTCACAGCGCCGGCCCACAAGGACATCATGAAGGTAGCGACTACCTTGTCAGGTATCTGATTGATGCACTTGGTCCCGGCTATCGCATATGGCTTCCGGACATGCCAGATCCTGAAAATCCTCACTACGTTAATTGGAAAGCGAGGCTTAAAAAAGAATTTGCGTCCATTGAGGATGAGGTGATTCTTGTGGGGCATTCATTAGGTGCATCCGTGTTATTGAAATATTTGTCCGAAGAAAGGTTGCAGCAACGCGTCGCCGGATTGTTTCTCATCGGCGCAGTCTATTGGGGAAAGAAGGATTGGGAGGTTAAGGAATATGTTTTGAAAAGGAATTTTTCTTCGAAGCTACCGTCTATGGGACGGATCTTTCTCTATCATAGCAGCGATGACGAAGTTGTGCCGATATCACACGTCAGATATTTTGCCAATGAGTTGCCAAAAGCGACAGTGCGTGAATTTGAGCATCGTGGACATCTATTCGGCAGAGGCCTTCCGGAACTGGTTGAAGATATTAAAGGACTGTAAAATTATGATCGAAGTTTTTAAGACCGATGTTGACGACTCAAAGTACGCTGATATATTAGTGGAACACATTCAGCGTATCTTCTATGGATATGAAGCGAATTTTGACTTGCAAGATTGTGACAAGATCCTTCGTATAAAGAATGTAATGGGTGATGTAAACACCGATCGCCTGATAAAAATGTTGAACAGGTTCGGATTTTATGCCGAGGTTTTACGGGACGATTATCCCGCTGCTGGTGGCTTGTTCATCCTCGACCTTAATCACTCAATCTTGAATTGAATATTCATTCTTCATTAAATGGAAATTGGACATTGGGCGTTGGACATTAACCTGCCTCTTACAGTTGCACATTCGCTCCGTGTGTTAGAATGTCCAATATCCAATTTCGAACTCCCAATGTCGATAGAAATGCAAATAACTGCGGCTATTTTTGATTATCACACAAACAAGAAGCAATAATGACAACATTTAACATCTATCTCAATTTCAACGGAAATACAGAAGAAGCATTCAATTTCTACAAATCTGTGTTAGGCGGAGAGATCGTGATGATCCAGCGATTCAAAGAAACTCCAGAGGCCGGACAGACCCCTCCTGCTGATCAAGACAAGATCATGCATATTGCGATGTCTGTAGGTAAGAACATGATGTTCATGGGCACGGATGCACTGGTATCAAAAGGACATAAGGTAGTGATGGGAAATAACTTCCAAATTTCCGTAAGTACGGAAAGCGAAGATGAGACGCGCAAGATATTCAATGACCTATCGGCCGGGGGAAAAGTCGACGTTCCTCTGGACAAAATGTTCTGGGGTGCGTATTTTGGAATGCTCACAGACAAGTTTGGTGTTCAATGGATGGTGAGCTATGACGCGGCCCGCAATTGATTAGTGCCATTAAAATAATTTTGAAATGAATATTATAGCAACAATCCTTCTGGTAATAATCGGACTTGTGGTCATCTTGTTGATCATTGCCTTGTTCACCAAAAAAGACTATATCATAGAAAGAGATGTTATCGTCAAACAAGCAAAGAGTGATGTCTTTCGTTATGTACGGCTTATTAAGAACCAGGATTCCTACAGTAAATGGGTGATGAGCGATCCAAACATGAAAAAAAACTTCTCTGGAATTGATGGAACTCCAGGTTTCGTATATGCTTGGGACAGCGATCAAAAAGACACAGGGAAAGGTGAGCAGGAGATCAAACAGGTTGTGCATGACGAGCAGATCGCTACTGAGATCCGTTTTGAAAGACCTTTTAAGAATGTGTCGCAGGCATTGATTGTTGTCAATGATGTTGGTGGAAATCAAACAAAGGTGAAGTGGTCATTTGCCAGCAGCATGAAGTATCCGATGAATATGATGTTACTCTTCATAGATTTCGAGAAGTTGTTGGGAAAAGATATGGAGACCAGTCTTGAAAGGCTAAAAGGTATTCTTGAAAAATAATCAAAAGTTAAATGGATATGATGAAGGGAGAAGCACCTAAGGATATTGATGACTATTTGAAAAGTTATCCGGAGAATGTGAGATCAACGTTAGGATTTCTAAGAAAGTGGATAAAGGAAGCCGCGCCAAAGGCGGAAGAGGCGATCAGCTATCATATCCCGACATTCAAATACAAAGGAGCCCTCGTTGGATTCGGAGCCACCAAAAAGCACTGTGCTTTTTACGTGATGAGTAACTCGGCGCTAAAAAGGTTTAAGGAAGAATTGAAAGATTATGATACATCGACAGGAACGATAAGATTTTCACATGACACTCCTCTTCCGGCGAAGTTGGTAAAGAGAATTGTTAAGGAACGCATTGTTGAAAATGAAGTATTGATGGCAAATAAGTCAATTAAATAGATCGAATCAAAAAATAAACAAGCATCATGGCTGTGCGTCAATCCTGGTTGGAGGGTTGTTCGGATGGCGTACCTCGACTTTTTTAATCGCAGAGAACCACAGAGGAAATGCACGCGGAGGACCGCAGAAAAATACAGCCGTGACCTTTTCGAACATGCGCTTCCTCTGCGGCTCTCGGCGGGGGCTCACTCCACGATTCTCTGCGATTAAAAACACACTTATTTCAGGGCCATTTTTTTACTTAATTGTGTAACCGTTTGGTTACTTGTTCGTATATTTGTAACTGAACGGTTACAGGATCATACTTATGAGACGAGACGTATTTCAGGCGATTGCCGACCCTACCAGAAGACAGATTATCAACATGCTGGCCCATAAGTCCCTGAATCTTAATTCAGTGGCAGAGAACTTCGATGTTAGCCGACCAGCGATATCAAAACATATCAAGATCCTTACCGAGTGTGGGCTGGTAGTAATTAATCAGGTCGGCCGCGAACGTTATTGTGAAGCAAGGCTTGCAAAACTTAACGAAGTATCCAACTGGGTAGAGAAATACCGTGAATTTTGGATAAAGCGACTCGATGCGTTGGAAGACCTCCTCAATGACTTGCAGGCAAAGGAAAAGAAATCCCTTCGACGTAAACCGAAAAAGCATGGAAAAGCAAAATGAAACCAAGCTCGGAGAAATCAGGAAAAATGTATCCTCGATAAGAAGACGCTTTGCGAGTTTACTTTGCGATTACTTTGCTTGTGCCATGATAAGTTCTTTTACAGATGATGGATAATGACCCATCGGCAACGCTATATCAGGTAGAGTTGTCAAATCGCCCTGCGCTTCTGGACTTGTAAAGGTTTGGTGGTGAACGGAGGGGGAAAAGCCTTTTTAAAGGCAGATAGGTGATAGAGAGGTGAACGAAAGTGAACCATTGATGAAGTGACGAAATGGCTAGTCGCAGAGTGAAAGCATTCTCATGCAAAGGAGATGTGAAAAAGTATGGCAGACACCTGAAATTATACTGGCCATGCACTCTACCGCCATACAGATGGCACGACTCTATCACAGGCTGTAAAAGAGAACATGGGAGATCCTGTATAGAAAACTTGTTACTGGCTTCCGGGACCGAGCGAAAAAAAAAAGAAAGAGTTCGAGGACTCACAACAGGAAGGAGTAGGGAGCATACAGGAAGTCGGACTAGACCATAGTAGCAAAGAAGTCCGTTAACGCGGATGGAGCCAAGGGTCTGGGTTATTTAAGTGATCAACAATTAAACACCTCAAAGCGAGTATGATTTAACATGGATGTTCACGTAAGGAGAGTGGTTCCCATCACCTATGAGATGGTAGCCAAAGCGTATCAAAAAGTAAGAAAGGGAGGGAAGTCACCAGGAGTTGATGAAGAAAGTTGGGCAGACTTTGAGTCCAAAGGAGTAGAGAAAGAACTATATGTGATCTGGAATCGTATGGCCTCAGGAAGTTACATTCCGCGGGAAGTAAAGCGAATAGAGATACCCAAGAAGGATGGGAGCACAAGGAAACTTGGGATTCCTACTATGCGGGATCGGATAGCGCAAGAAGTAGTAAGAGACTACATGGAAAAGCGCATCGACATAAAGTTTCATAAAAACTCCTACGGATATCGGCCAATGAAAAGCAGCCACGAAGCACTCAAGCAAGTAAGGGAGAATGTCTTAAAGAAGGATTGGGTATTGGATATAGACCTATCAAAATTCTTTGATGAGATAGATCACGAACTGATGCTGAAAGCAGTGGAGGCGATGATAGAGGACAAATGGGTAAAGATGTATGTAAAGCGATGGTTGGAGATGAAGATTCAGGTGCCAAACGGAGAATTAGAAGAACATAAAGGGAAAGGCACACCTCAAGGAGGTGTAATCAGCCCGCTACTCGCCAATTTGTATTTGCACTTCTCAGTTGACCAATGGCTGGAACAACATTACCCATCAGTACTCTTTGTCCGATATGCAGACGACATAGTATTACACTGTGGCACAGAGAAAGAAGCACAAGCATTACTCATTGCTCTACAGGAGCGACTCACCCAGGTGAAGCTGCGTGTCAATGAGTCCAAGACGAAGATAGTTTACTGTAAAGACTATCGGCGTAAAGCGTTTCATAACAACACGCAATTTGGATTCTTAGGTTTCAGTTTTCAACCAAGACAAGCACCAAGTAAGTTCACAACCGGGAGCAGCTATACACACTTTACGGGGGAAATCAGTGGGGAGAACCAGCAGAAAATACGGGATGAAATCCGGGAATGTATCAACTGGCGCGACACGACACTTGAAGCCAAAGCGATAGCTGTCACCTTAAACAATAAGCTACGCGGTTGGATTAACTACTTCGGACTTTTCGGTAAACGACACTTAAGACGGACCATGCTTTATGTGGACGCTCGGTTGTTGAAATGGATTCAGAGGAAACACAAGGTCGGCTTTCGGGCTGCCCATTCGATTCTCGGATCACTACACAACCACAATCCTCATCTCTTTTACCATTGGGCACGCGGACTGACGACTTATCAAAGAATAACACGAGCCGTATGAAGCGAGAGTTTCACGTACGGTTCTGTGAGAGGCTTGAGGGTGAAACTCCCTCTTGCCTACTCAGCG
>DATHIE010000018.1:0-3495 GCA_035316905.1 Chryseolinea sp.
CCAGCGTGATCTATACGCTCGTGAATTACTATCAATTTAATAATATCTATAACGAGCTGATAAGTATGGGCATCTCTGCGCCTGATATCGAGAAGTTGCTACAGACAGGCACGTATGATAGCTCTCTTTTTCCGGAATCATTTAAATCCAGCGTCACGAATTTTTACTATTTGTATACGACCCCTGCCGTTGGAGCTTCAGGCGCCATCTATGGAGTCTTGGTGGCATTCGGAATCTCATTTCCCAATGCAAAGCTTGCATTGATATTTCTACCGGTACCGATCGCAGCAAAATATTTTATTCCGATCCTGATTGGACTAGACCTGTTTTCGGGAATAACAGGCGTCTCTATCTTCGGTGGAGGAATCGCTCACTTTGCACATATCGGTGGAGCTATAATTGGATTTCTTTTGATGTTGTATTGGAGAAAAACCCTACCCGCACGATAAAAAAGATTCTGCATAACGACTTTTTCACCGCAGAGACGCAAGGGCCGCAAAGTTGCGCAAGGTTTGTCATCAAATTTGCCTTTCCCCTGCGGAACCCTGCGTGCTTCGCCCCGAGTTCTCGGGGGTAAAAGAATAGAGCAAATGTTCTAATGCGTGCAGTGACACTGCCTAAAATACCCGATTATTTTGTAACCTCTTCGGCGTTGGTGATCTAACAGGTGTGAACCTAAACTATATCACCATGAAAAATCTATGTATAACACTTGTCTCAGTATTCTTTCTCGCATTCATCGGATCATTGAATGCCCAGGAAAACCCAAAACTTTCTGATGCTGAAGTCGCGTCGGTTGCTGTAGTAGCAAATCAAATCGACATCGCTTATGCAGAAATTGCAAAAGAGAAGTCCAAAGACCCGGAGATCGTCAAATTTGCGGACACTATGATTCGCGATCACAATGCAGTCTTGGGCCAAGCTTCTGCTCTTGTTAAGAAATTGGGTGTTACTCCGAAAGACAATGCGGTCAGCCAGCAATTATTGGCCGGTGCAGACAAAACAAAAAAATCTCTTCGTGGCAAATCCGGCAAGGCTTTCGACAAAGATTATATCGACAATGAAGTCAGTTATCACAAAGCTGTCATTTCCACGGTTCAAACCGTGCTTATTCCAGAAACTGAAAACCAGGAGCTGAAGGATTTGCTTCAAGGCATCCTGCCGGCCTTGAATACACATTTGTCACACGCCGAAATGGTTCAAAAAATGTTCAAATAGAACCTGATATGGTATGGTCCGCCTGAAGATATTTTCCATTTGTTGTTGGCTTTTAGTCGTAATGCTTCAGTGCTCTCCATCCGGGAAAAAAGACGGTGCTGCTGACGAGAATGAAATTGCCGATCCGCAGCAACCACAACAGCAGGTGGTCCATACCATTGAGATCAAACAAATGAAATTTTCCCCAGACACGTTAAATGTCCGCAAGGGAGATAAGGTAATTTGGGTGAATGCAGATATCGTGGAGCACGATGTTACACAGCTGTCAAAAAAAGCATGGGCTTCATCAAAGCTTGCAACGGGTGCATCCTGGAGCATGATCGTCACTAAGAGCGAAGATTACTATTGTAATTTGCACGTGGTGATGCGGGGAAAATTAATTGTGGAGGGGGATAACGCTTCTAACGTTGTCGAATCTTCATTGATACCAATCTGCCGATAGTCAAACATAGTCATTGGATTTCAGTCATAAAAATCAATCGAAAAAAAAGCATCTATACATCCTTACTGCTAATTTTAAGGAAAAGTAACTTTCGATGAAGCTGAAATTGTATCAGGTAGATGCATTTACCGACAAAGTTTTTTCCGGCAATCCTGCCGCCGTCTGTCCTCTCGATTCTTGGTTAGAGGATGATCTTTTGCAAAAGATTGCCATGGAAAACAATCTCGCCGAAACGGCATTTTATGTTAAGAACGGTGACGCCTATGAAATCCGTTGGTTCACACCAACGATAGAAGTCGATCTCTGCGGACATGCGACACTGGCGTCGGCTTTCGTGTTATTCAATTATCAGAGTTATCCAGGCAAAACCGTTAAGTTCAAGTCCCGGAAGAGCGGTGTGTTGTCAGTTGAACGCGATGCTGACCTGCTTAAGTTGAACTTTCCTACCGACGTGATAAGTCGGGTTGATCTGGGTTCAGAATTAAAAGCGTGTGTTGATAAATCGCCTGCCGAAGCGTACAAAGGCAAGACTGATTTTATGCTCGTCTTCGAACGTGAACGCGATATCCGGGACCTTAAACCAGTTTTCAATCAAATATCAATATTACCAGCTCGCGGTCTTATTGTCACGGCGCCTGGTGATAACGTTGACTTCGTGTCAAGATTTTTCGCACCGCAGTCTGGAATAAATGAGGATCCTGTTACGGGATCAGCTCACACCACGCTTATACCGTACTGGTCAAAAACGCTTGGTAAAACCGAACTTACGGCTATGCAACTGTCCCAACGCATTGGGCACCTTAAATGCAAATTTCTAAATGAAAGGGTGGAGATTAGCGGAAAGGGAAAAGAATACCTCGTAGGTGAAATATTTGTCGAATGATCAGCTCAGTGATTTCTGGTGTTTGAAAAAGAGTTGTGATACCGGGATGATCATCAGCCCTGCAAAAGCAAACGCAATAAATGAGATTCTAAGACTGAAAGCATGCGCAATATATCCGATCATAGGTGGTCCAATTAGCATTCCTACAATACTATAGGTTGCAATAATAGAAATCGCGATTCCAGGCGAATACTTCCTTGAAGCACCCGCAAGAAGGAAAGTCATGGGGATAATGGAGGCAGTACCAAATCCAACGAGACAAAATCCGATCATCGATGGCCAGAAGTAAGGAAAGGCTACAGCTAATGCTATTCCTATAAAGACAAGAGAGGCGCTTGCAATGTACATCTTCTGCATTCCAAACTCTTCAATAATTCGATCGGAGGCGAAACGAGACAATGCCATAAAGATCATAAAGATGAGATAGCCGAGTGTGAACAGGTCCACATTAACGACCTCACGGAAGTAAACTCCGCTCCAGTCGAACATTCCACCTTCGCATATCGCGGCAAAAAATACAAGCAACCCGAGATAAACAATATAAGGATCAGGTTTCTTAAGCCCCGGTTTGTTAGGAGACGTTGCGCGGTCGTTCCTCAAAAGAAACCGGTAGCAATACAACGTGGTAATAAGCGTTAAAATAGCTACCATCAAAAGGTGAGTAGCCATCGACACTTTTATTGCCACGAGGAAGGTTGATAACCCAACGCCGGCAATTCCTCCGGTGCTCCACAAACCATGGAAAGAACCATTGATCTTTCTTTCAAACTTTTTCTGCAGCGCAATAGCCTGAGTGTTGACGGCTATGCTCATGATGCGCATACTGAACGAAAAAAGGCAGATCGAAGGCACTAGCGTGAATGTACTGGTAGAAAAGCCGATCAGCGATAGAGATATTCCCAACAAAATGAAGGCAAACGTCATCGGTTTGCGGCTGTCGTACTTTGAAATC
>DATHIE010000019.1:0-4376 GCA_035316905.1 Chryseolinea sp.
TAAGCGGTCCCTGTCTGTTTTGCGACCTGACCTTGTCTAAAATCACCCAGACCGATTTCATTCGAGAAAAAAGTCTCTACTTCTACATAAGTGTTTTAGGTCCATTCTTCTCGATACATGGAGTCGATCATTCAATTGCATTGTTGCCTATGGATTCACGATATGGATCTAATGAGCGTGGTAACTACGCCGCAACGCATGCCATAACGGTTTCACCTGTGTTCGAGTACGAGGAAGCGTTTAACGCACTCGAACACGAACTAAGGAAAGAACTTCCTGGATATTTGTTGGTTCCCTATGACATCGGGGTGTCTACAATAAAAAATATCTCGAGGACTGACGAGACCGAGGATCTCGCAGCCATGGATACGATTTATGAGGGACTATTTAGTTCACGTGCTGTCCATGACGCTTTAACACGAGGTGATAACCATTATGGGTTTAGCGATTGGTTGAAACCACTGACCCAAAAAGAAAAGAAGCTACTTGACGTAGTCTCCGCGCACGCAACTCATTCTACCAGTGATATTACGGTACATAAGGTTTGGAAGCTCGTTGAAAAGAAGGCACTAGATACATTCCACAGAAGCGGGAACATAATGTTTGGAGCCGACGCTTTTAACATCCTGGATCTAACTAATAAAACAAAATTAATATTGACTTCAGAGAAACGTGGCGCTCCTTATCGTTATAGCTATCGTATTGATGATAATATGATTAAAATCTCTTCCGGGTATTCGTTACGAATCGTTGACGTCGCAAGTGATTCACTCGTATTAAGGCTGTCGATAGATATTCAGGTTGAAGGCGCTTCCGTTCATGGTGAAGTGATGGAGCTGAAATTTGTTCAAATGCAGTGAGCGGTGAGTGTCCTTTTTGACGATGACGTGGGTCTCTCCCGACTGGACTTGAGGTTACTTTTTAAATCAATTGGTATTCATAACTTTACCAGTATTGGGTGCGATCCGGAGAGGCAGACTTATTGGGCACTATTGTATGACGTTAGATTTACAGGAGACCATCGAATAAGTTAGGATCAAAAAGTTGTATGAAGACACGTTGTAATTGGTTCATGCTGTGCCTCATTTCCGTAGTCATGACCTGCTGTATTTTCGAGCCGGACGGCGACGATAATTTCAAAGTTGTTAATCCAAACTCAGCTGTTGCGCCCCTTCAAATCGATCTTGCGATAGCCGATGATACTGTCGACGTGTCTGGCCCCACCTATTTTGGATATGATATCAAAGGATTTGAACCCTCACGTGGCTATATACTACTTTTTATAACTGAGGGAGCTTCGAGCGCTCCGGTGATGACAGAGTTTAATGGGGAACTGCAATATACTCCTGATATCGACAGCGGATACGTCAAAGCCACGATAAGGGTAATGACACGGTCGGGTACGCAGAGTCTGGCAGACCGTTTGGGTCTTGAACAGATTGTCTTTGAACGCTCATGGACATTGAAAGTTTTCACCCGGTTACCGAAAGAGGCCAGGGCAATCGTAAGGCCCGAACAGGGATCATTGAAGGTGTCATGGGATAAGTACAACAAACAAAATTTCAAGGCATATAAAGTTATCCGTATCCATGGCTCCAGTTATTCTGTGGAAAAAACTATTACAGATCCGGATTCAACCTTTTACTTTGACAGAGCATTTGTCGGGGGAGAAGTCCAATATTCAATCGTGACAGAAGTTATATACGGTGGATTCTCTTCAGGTCCGTTCACAACGTTTGATGATCAGGAGACGCCTGAACTCGTGAAGTACGAACCAGCAGGAAACGGCAAACTGAAACTTTCCTGGTCCTCGAGCCGATACCCTCTCAATGTTCGGGGATATGATATCCTTGAGAGTAATTCTCCGAATGGATCTGGTGATTTGATTTATTCCACGAATGATCCAAATGACACATCGTTTTTATACTTACCGAGATTTGGTCAGGTGGGGTATATCAATATTTACACCTATAGTAAAGTCAATGAGTATTCGAACTCTGTTCATTCTAAAAATGTGGAATATGTGCACGGAGAAAAGATTGAACCCTATGAAAGCATATATTTTGATCCAGCTGGAAACAAATATTTTGTCAAAACCAAAAATTATTTGAGCGCTTACACAATCGACCAGAATCTGTTTGTTGCCAAAACCGAAGTCCCTGAGTTTATGTCGTCGCTTGATATATCTAAGGATGGAGCCGAGATTTTTGGGGTGTTCGAAGATCAACTTTATTCCTGGAATACTGCCAATCTTCAAACCAACTACCAGCGGGATCTATCTTCTTTATTGTTGGCCAATCAATATATTGTTGGCGTTGGGACCACTAAGGATAGTAAACTATTGCTGAGTAAATCAATAGATTGGTCTGGTCATGCAAACCTGCTATTCTATGACCCCGTCCTTCAGGTAGTTGAGGACGAGTATACAGGAGCCCTCGCCAGTACCGTCATGGAACTGTCTGCCAATGGTGACTATATGATCAGTCAAAGTTTGGGATACACCAGGATGTCAAAATTGGAGGACAATAAAACAGTAACAAACGGTGTGACGGCAACGTCCCAGAACACTTTTTTTAATCCTTACGACGAAACCCAGATAATTATTGGAATTGACCATCCCAACCCGGAGGAAGTGTATATATACAGGAAATTGAGACCTGGCAACTTGTTGAACGAAAACCCACACCTGCGATGGACGTGGCAGCTATGGACGTGCAATCAGGGTATGTCGTGGGTGGATTGGATAATGGTACCGGAAATTACATCGCCTATGATTATATCAATCAAAAAGAAATCGCCCGATTTGCAGGCTGTTGGTCCCGGCTTACATTTAATAAGGGTTATTTATATTCGACAGATGGTGTTAGAATAAAGTTGCCGCAATGAAGCACGCATTAACCATTGTTTTTTTAGTCATATTCTCAGGTTGCTCCTTAGCACAAGGCCGGTTCAAACTAACCATAGGTACCGGGTTAGGACAATACAAAATGGATGATCTTAAAGAAATTCAGGATACGCAGGAGAATTACCTTGAAGGTTATGATCTGGAAAGGATCGAGAACTTTCCGATGTACCTCTATTATAGCGGGGAAGCTTCAGTGAGGATTCAAAAGATAATTTCGGTAGGTCTCCTCTATCGACTCCAATCCACCGGCTGTAAGAGCGCTTATTCTGATTATTCAGGAGTTTTCAAAATTGAACAGATCGTAAAAGCAAACAACGCTGGTGTTCTTGTTGATGTTCACTTGTGGAACAAGAATAAATTTTCTCTTTCTGGACAGACCAGGATTTATTACGGCTGGACCGATCTAAAATACAAAGAGTACTTGGAAATCTATGCCCTTGTCTCAGGACTACACAATAGCACGGCTGAACTAAAATCAGAAAGTGTTATGATTAACCCGGACTTAACTTTTTCCTACGAATTGACGAAACACTTTTTCGCCAATCTTTCGGTGGGATACTGCATCGATTTCAAAGGGGACATCACGAACAGGGGCCAGACGGTTAGGAATTTTGAAGGAGAGGTTTTGCAAACTGACTGGTCTGGCTTTCGATTGGGACTTTCAGCGTGCTATAAGTTTTGAGTGAGAGCTAAAGCTCTTGGTGCGTCGAATTTTGTTGGTGCTAAGTTGATGGTGTGTACCCAGACTTTTTACCGCAAAGGCCGCAAAAGGAATGCACGCAGAAATCGCAGAAAAATGCAGGCATGGTGACTCATAGTTTTCACGCCCTATACCTTATACCTTATACCTTATACCATATACCCTATACCCTATACCCTATACCTTCGCATGAGTTCGGGTATTTTTCTTTTTTGATAAGGAAGGACTTGCTTTCGAGGGGAGAATAAGGACTAAAGCTCTTGGTGCGTTGATGAAGGTTGGTGCTAACTTGATAGTGTGTGCCCAGAGGGGTTCACCCCGATAATTATCGGGGCAAAATTGAATACGCAAAGGCCGCAGAAAATTGCAATAGGGCTTTTAAGATCGTGGTACATGAATGAAGGATCTGCTTTCGAAGTGAGAGCTAAAGCTCTTGGTGCGTCGATAATGGGGGGTGCTAACTTGATAGTGCGTGCCCAGACTTTTTACCGCAGGGAACCGCAGAGGGAATCCACGCAGAGGGGCGCAGAGGAAATACAAGCTTTTCTTAATCAATCACTTATTTTACAACAGCGATTTTTGCATGGAGCACGTGGGAGACCTCTGAAAATGAATGCTTCCTACACACGTAGCGATTCCCCCTGAAGGGGGACCTAGTCTATGCACACATCTTTTTGTAAATTAGGCTATGTAATTTTTTAAACTATATATGAAGCAACTAGAATTGGTTCCGCAGTATGTCTCGGAACAGTTTCCAGCCAATTTTTTGGG
>DATHIE010000020.1:0-13680 GCA_035316905.1 Chryseolinea sp.
ATTTCGGCACGCAGTTGCCTGTTGTAGTATTCAATGATCCTAATCGAATTCGAGCTGTTGTATGCACCCAGGTGATTCGACCCGACAAAATCCTCGAGCCTTGCCATCGAAGATTTTAGCTGAGGATAAACTTTCCTTCCAAATTTCTTCAACAACATCACCTCATCACGGTAAGTGACGTAATATGTAAAGTCAAGTGCATCCGATGGATTCAAGAATCTTGTCTTTTGTCTCCGCAATACACTTACTTCACCCTGAACTACGATTTCGAACAATTGATGATTCTTGTGTAGGGTGCTCTTATCCCGTAAGGAAGTAAATCGCCTGTTGATATCGGCGGACTCATCGTAATAATAGAATGATTTGATTTTATGAGCGGGGTATACGCTCCTTATATCGTTTTGCTGAACAAGCAATACATCGAGCGACGGCTCAATTGCCATCTTTCCAACGATCACATCGCCTGATGTCAGTACAACGGAACCGTCATACCATTTTAACGATTGTGCCTCTGCATATAGGGAGTTGACTAATAGTAAACAAAAAAATATTCTTTTCACCTCATGTTACGATCTCGTAACATGAATTTAATATTTTAATAACACAGGATCAACATTAATAGGAAGTATTTGCAACACCTCTTCGATATTTTCAATGAGGTGAGTATGCCGTTGTTGCTGTAACAGCTCTCTTGAGAATGCACCAGTTGTCACACCAATGATCCAACCACAACCTGCGGCATCACCTTCCTGAAGATCTGAAATTGTGTCTCCAACCTTGGCAACATTCCTCGCGTCTGTAACATTTGCCAACTCCATTGCTTTAAAGATCAAATCAGGATACGGCCTGCCTCGTAATACTTCATCGCTTGTAACACTTCCATCGATCAATCTTTCTGTCTTCCAGCCAAGCCTGTCCAACAAAGGGTCAGTGATCTGCCTATCAAACCCTGTGTCGACTATTATCTTTAGTTGACTCTGCTTCAACTTTCGAAAAGTATTACGGACGCCAGGCTTCTCTCCTACCGACGGATCGGTCTTGTAAAAGCGGATCATTCCGCGAATAAACTCATGATGGATCTCTTTGATCCAGTCGCTTGTCACGGGCTTACTCCCCTTATATCGTTTATCAAGAAGCATACGGATGGCCACGGGTTTTGGAAGTCCCATCACCGAAGTGGCATCGTCCATTGTGATCTCCACACCGTGACGTGAGAGTGCCTGCCACAGCATACGGTGCACATCCTGATTATCTTTCACCGTAGTGCCCGCCAAATCAAATACTACCAGTTCAATAGCCATAAAAGTTTGGATTATGTAGTACAAAGTAAATTCGACGCGATGTACTTTGCTGTTTATTTGCGTGAAGCTTAGTTTATCTTTTCAAGAACAGACGGCTGGAGAAGTACGGCTTGTTGAGCTCGATTTTGGTTCGTGCGCTAATTCAAGAGACGTACCTGGATTTTTTCACCTCAAAGGCGGGAAGACGCAAAGGAACTGCTAAAATCTTTCCAGGTCACTGTGAAAACATTGCGCCTCTGTGCCTCCGCGGTGATCACTCACCCCCACTCCCATTGTTGGGTGACACCAATTCCTATGATTATTTCATAAATTCTTAACGCTGGCATGTTTAACTTCGTTCAAAATCAAGGGATATGAAAAATAAAGTGGATCAGATTATTGAGGAGGTTTTTGATCTCTATGAAATACATGGAGGTGAAGACTATATCGGCGAACCTGTTTCTCAGTTGGAGCACATGTCACAATCCGCACAACTTGCTATTGAACAAGGGTGTGACGATGAAATAGTGCTTGCGGCCTTTTTTCACGACATAGGTCATATATGTGTGGGCCAGAATGCATCCAATAGTATGGATGGCTATGGAATAAAACGGCATGAGAAAGTTGGCGCAGATTATTTACGAGGCAAAGGATTTCCAGAACGGGTAGCAAAGCTCGTGGAAGGACACGTACAGGCTAAGCGTTATCTCACTTACAAGCATCAGGAATATTATAATTCTCTGAGCGAGGCTAGTAAAAAGACGTTGGAATTTCAGGGAGGAAGAATGAGTAAAGAGGAAGCTGACTCTTTTGAAAGTGACAGCCTATTTGAAACAAGCATCCTCATGCGCAAATGGGATGAGTTAGCCAAGGAGACAGATGTGCCGATTATTGATTTGAACGATATGAAGGATAGGGCCAGGAGTGTATTGGCGCGATCGCTTACGATCAAGTGATACTAGCGATTAGAGTTTACAAATGCAGGGTCACGACGATCACAAAGGAGGCACAACGATCACTATGTGAAGTGCTAAAAATACGTCGTGCACTTTGTGGTTCGTGGTGGACATTGTGACCTACACTGCTACACTAAAACCCGAAATAAGATTTTGCATTCGAATAACAGATCGCCTCAATCATCTTACCAACACGAGGATCGTCGGGTAGTTCACCTTTTTCGACATCACGTCCCACCAGGTTGCAGAGTATGCGCCGGAAATATTCGTGACGTGGAAAAGAAAGGAAGCTTCGTGAATCCGTAACCATTCCCACAAACCTCGAGAGTAGTCCCATGTTGGAGAGCGCGTTCATCTGTTTCTCCATTCCATCTTTTTGATCCAGGAACCACCACCCTGAGCCTAGCTGCATTTTGCCGGGAACAGATCCGTCGTTGAAGTTGCTTACCATCGTGGCAAAAACTTCATTATCTGATGGATTGAGATTGTATACAATGGTTTTTGTAAGCTGATTTGTATTATCGAGATAGTCAAAGAATTTACCCATCACAACTGCCTGCGGAAACACGCCGATCGAATCAAAACCAGTGTCCGGTCCCAACTCGCGCATCATTCGGGTACTGTTGTTTCGAAGCGCCCCAAGGTGGAATTGTTGCACCCATCCTTTCTTGTGGTACATCCGGCTTACATTGATAAGCACGGCGCTCTTGAAGATCGTGACTTCCTCGGCATCTAACGCTTTTCCTGCCCATAGCTTACTGAAAATAGACGGTGCCCTCTTTTCAGATTCGGGATGAAAGTAAAGTTGTTCTAATCCGTGATCGGACGCGCGGCAACCCATTTGATGAAAAACATTCACGCGATTTTGCAAGGCCTGAAGCAGGTCATCGAAAGAGTTGATCGACGTTCCCGATGCTTTTGCCAGCTTTTCAATATATGCTTTATAGGTTTCGACATTCTCAACAGCAAAAGACTTATCAGGGCGGAAAGTCGGCACCATTCGGATGCTCGACTCCTGCGTGGCAAATTGTTTGTGATATTCGAGTGAATCGGTCGGATCATCTGTCGTGCAAACGATCTCTACATTGTTCTTCGCAAGGAGACTTTGCACGGAGAAATCATCCTGCTGAAGCATCGCCGTACATGAATCATAAATTTCACGCGCGGTTGAACCGTCGAGTAGTGTAGTCACTCCAAAATAGTTTTTTAATTCCAGATGTGTCCAATGAAAAAGCGGATTCCGCATTGTATAAGGAACGGTTTCAGCCCACTTCAAAAACTTTTCATATGGGGCGGCATCGCCTGTGCAGAAGCGTTCATGCACACCATTAGTTCTCATACCACGCCACTTATAGTGGTCTCCTTCAAGCCATATCTCTGTAAGGTTTTTGAACTTCCTGTTTTCGGCAATATCCTTCGGTGAAAGATGATTGTGAAAATCGACAATAGGCATTTTTGCCGCATGCTGTTCGTAGAGATATACAGCACTGTCGGACTCCAGCAAAAATTCATCACTCAAAAAGGCTCTGGTTGTGTTTATCATACCGTACGAATTAATTGTCGTTCATCGTGTGAATCCCAAGTTCTAACCCACGCAATTCAGCAAGGCCTCGAAGGCGACCAATAGCGGAGTATCCCGGGTTTGTTTTTTTATTCAAATCGTCAAGCATAATATGTCCGTGATCGGGCCTGAAAGGAATTGGTGTATCCCTTTTCTGCTGTTCTGCGATCAGTTCCTTCATTACAGCAAACATATCGGCATCCCCTTCAAGGTGGTTTGCCTCATAAAAACTTCCGCCATCATCCCGGGTAGTGTTCCTCAGGTGGACGAAGTTGATACGGTTTCCAAGCCTTCGCACCATTCCAGCTAGATCGTTGTCCGGTCGAACGCCATACGATCCTGTGCAAAAACACAAGCCGTTGTTGGGTGAATTGAATGCATTGATTATTTGAATGGCATCATTTTCCGTGCTCACCACGCGTGGAAGACCGAGTATCGGGAACGGTGGATCGTCTGGGTGAATAGCAAGCCTGACACCGACCTCCTGGGCTACTGGTCCGATCGATGCTATAAATTCGTACAGATGGCGACGGAGACTGGCATCATCAATTTGTTTATATTCATCGAGTGCAGCCTGAAACTTTTCCAGTGTGTAACCCTCCTCCGATCCCGGAAGGCCGGCAAGAATGTTCTTAGTCAACTGATCGATCTCGGCCGGTCCGACGGACTCAATGTATGCTTTAGCTTTTTTTGTTTTTTCCGCAGAATAGTCCTTAGCTGCGCCAGGACGTTTCAATACATAAAGATCAAAAGCAGCAAAAGAGATTGCGTCAAATCGCAATGCCTTTGATCCGTCTGCGACAACGTATGTGAGGTCAGTGCGTGTCCAGTCGAGTACCGGCATGAAGTTGTAACACACTATTCTAATGTCACAAGCTGCGAGATTACGGATACTTTGTTTGTAGTCTTCTACAAATTTTTGATATCCTTCCTTTTGAAGTTTTATATGAACGTGGACCGGAATACTTTCCACCACCGACCATCGCAGTCCTTTGGATTCAATTTCTGACTTTCTCTTCTGTATTTCTTCCTTTGTCCATAACGCGCCATTAGGAACATGATGTAATGACGTAACTATCCCCGTTGCTCCTGCCTGTCGGATGTCGTCAAGGCTGACAGGATCGTTAGGTCCGAACCATCTCCAGGTTTGTTCAAGCTTTCGTATAGATGTAGCGGGTTTCAACAGTATAGAGTTAAGTCTTGTTAATCAGACGCCACAAAAGACATTAAAACCGCCATCAACAGGTACGGTCACGCCCGTTACAAATTTTGAGGCGTCAGAACAGAGCCAAATCAATGTTCCAATCAGTTCTTCCGGCATGCCGAACCGGTTAAAAGGTGTCTGACGGATCGCTGCCTCACCACGCGCCGTATAACTTCCATCCGGATTGGTAAGAAGTTTTCTGTTTTGTTCGGTAAGGAAAAACCCCGGAGCAATAGCATTAACTCTGATGCCTTCCCCGAACTTTTTAGCCATTTCGATCGCAAGCCAATGTGTGAAGTTGTCGACGGCTGCTTTTGAAGCTGAGTATCCGACAACCCTTGTGATTGGTCTCAGTGAGGCCATCGACGCAATATTTATTATTACTCCTTTTTTTCTCTTTGCCATTTCCTCGCAGAAAATCTTGGTCGGCAGCACAGTTCCAGTGAGGTTGAGCGCGACTACTTTATCGAATTCCTCCATCTTCAAGTCGAAGAAATTTTGTTCAGGCATAATCACAGCGCCTGGTAAATTACCACCCGCTGCGTTTACGAGAATATCAATTGTACCAAACTCTGCAAGCACCTTTTCCTTTGCCGCCAGCAGGTCCGTTGCGTCAAGTACATCCGCTTTCACGAACAGCGACTTCGACCCCCGGTTTTGAATAGACTTTACAAGTTCATCGCCGGATTCTTTTCTCCTGCCTAATATGACTGTATTAGCCCCGGCCTCAGCAAGGCCAATAGCCATGGCGGTACCCAATACACCTGTACCGCCTGTTATCAGTGCAGTTTTTCCAGTCAGATCAAAAAGTTTAGTCATGTTCGTTATTTACAGTATCAAGGCAAGGTTCTAAAATTATTACTTCAAGAGTTGAGAAAGATTTCAAGGACAGTTTAAAATTGATCTGCAAAAAAGAATACGACCAATATTTAAACAATATGACCAAGCCCGTCAGATAAGATTTTCTTTTTTAAAACGTACGGTAAGCTTTTCAAATGCGGTAGTTTCATCGAAACTGCCTACAACCACAGGGAGAGGATTCAATGCGCGATCCATTTCTTCCAGCTCATCCCTTAGATTTGGACAACGGTCGACCAGGAGGGCGAAACTGTCCTCATCTTCGGCACTTGCTTCTTTTTTCAAAAAGCGCGCGATTACGGACCAATCCCCCATGCTGAGTCTTTTCATTGCCTACTGTATGTAAAAAGACGAATTTGGGCGGTTGTACCCTGAACGAAATTGATGAGCGTAAGGAATTTTACCTGAATGGCAAGGAATTGCGGAGGTGCTTTAACGCCCTTCCCATCTGTGTCTCAACGGTCTTTACGCTGACCTGAAGAATTGTAGCTATTTCCTTGTATTTTAATCCCTGGTCCCGGCTGAGCTCATAAACTAGTCGGCATTGCTTTGGCAGACGGGCAATAGATTGCTCCATGCGGGCCGTTAGCTCATTAAGGACAAGAATTTCCTGACTATTGGCCGTATCAGCGGGTATATTTGTAGCATTCTCAAGGTCGCAGTGAATCTGCTTCTTGACTTTTCTCAAGTGATCATACGCCTTGTTGCGCACCGAAGTAAACAGGTAGGCCTTGGGAGATGAAATGATCAATCGATTTCTATTCTTCCATATGCTATAAAAAACATCGCTAACTAACTCTTCGGCTACTTCTGATGACTTCACGAACTTTATACAAAACTGACAAAGTGGATTATACATTTTCTTGAACAAGAGTTCGAACGCGAAGTAGTCGTCGCCTTCAATTACTCTCATGATCAACGAATCTATGTTCGTTTCTTTCGTCGGTACGATTCCCGGGAACGGGTTCCCTTGGGAGGCTGTGTTTGAAAGGAAAAAATTCGCGCTAGGTAAAGGTTGACTCATGTCGAAATCGTTTGAGCAGCATAATTTTAACACTTTTTCGTGATAATATGTCAATACTACACTTCATGTTTTTCATAATTTTTTTCGAGCCCGTTCCCGGGAACGGTCCCGAAAATATTATTATCTTCGAGCCAGCAAGACTTTAACCCGATATGGACAAAAAAGCCGTTACCATTAAGGACATCGCCCGGATGCTTAATATCTCCAAATCCACAGTTTCCCGGGCTCTGATCGGTCGCTCAGACATCCACCCTGAAACAAAAAGCAAAATCCTTCAGCTTGCCAATCAACTGAACTATGAGCCCAACACACTTGCCATAAATCTCAAGCAACAACGCACGAATACCATCGGCGTACTCATACCGGAAACCACTAATCGATTCTTTTCAAGAGCTGTGGGTGGGATACAAAAAGTTGCAGACATGGCGGGAATGAATATCATGATCTGCCAATCAAATGAATCTTATATCGCCGAGAAGAACAATCTTCACTCCTTAATGTCAAGTCGCGTGGATGGCCTGCTGATTTCATTGTCACGCGAATCAGACCGTTCAGATCATTTCAAGCCGGTGATTGACAAGGGTATTCCTATGGTGTTCTTCGATCGCATTTGTGAAGACATCAATGCGTCCCAGGTGTTTTCTGATAACTATGACATTGCAATGGAGGGAACAGAACACCTTATTCAGCAGGGTTGTAAGCGCATCATGTTTATGGCGGGACAGCAACACTTGTTCACCAGCCGCAACAGACTCAAGGGTTATATTGACGCATTGAAGAAGCACAACCTTCCTGTGCTTGAGTCCTATATTATTCACACGCAATATGCCGCCAACAAGGTGGAAGAATACGCACGATACATTGTCAACCTTCCTCAACGACCGGATGCCGTGTTTGCACTTAATGATTATACAGCTATCGAACTGATGTATCTGCTGAAAAAGAGCGGACTGAGAATCCCGGACGACATAGCGATGTTAGGTTTTAACAATGAGATGATGTGTCGCTTTATCGAACCTTCACTGAGCAGCATTGACCATCCTGCACATGAAATGGGTGCCACCGCAGCGGAGATCCTCATCAATCATATCCGCCATCCTGAGCTCAGGCCGGAGAACCGTTTGATAAAAAGCAAGTTGGTTGTGAGGGAATCAAGTATGAAGACACAACTCGTGACTCAGTGATTATATCCCGAGTTCTGACACTTGGTCACCTGAGATTTTAGAATGGTGAGTTGTGATTTTAGATTTACGATTTCTTGTTCTCGTCTTCTTGTCAGACAAATCATGAATCAATAATCACAATTCAATAATCAAAGACAAATCTCCTAGCGCATTAAATGTCCGAAGTAGGAAAAAGTAAGTTGGTAGTGAGGGAATCAACTATGAAGATCCCGCAACCCGTGATTCAGTGATAAGGCCTGTGCAAATCAATTAAATCCATTCGCACACTGTGATTTTAGAATAGTGAGTTGTGATTTTAGATTTACGATTTCTTGTTCTCTTCTTCTTGTCAGACAAATCATGAATCAATAATCACAATTCAAAAATCAAAAATCATGATCTCTTTATTTGAGCTCCCTGATCTTTATACTTCTGAAGAATACCTGGTCGCCGTGATCCTGTAAAAGGATATGTCCCTTTTCAGCCATCCCGAATTTTTCCCACTTGGCATATTTACTGCGTGCCACGAGAGCGTTATAGATCGGAGTTCCTCTTTGATACTCCACCACTTTATATCCGTTCAGCCAGTGTTCTATTCTATTGTCGGGGTAAACAACCACACGCCCATAGTTCCATTCCCCCACGGGGTGTTGTCCGCGTTTGATCTTCAGAGATGGAATGAGATCATACAGTGATCCCTGGGTGCGATTTTCTACTACACCTTGTTTTGCATCAGGATGTTTCTCGTCGTCGAGGATCTGATACTCCAATCCGATTGCCGACCCGCTGTTGCCTTCACTTTCTGTGACAAAATATTTTAAGCCGCTATTAGCACCTTCCGTCAGCTTGAACTCGAACTGCAGGTCAAACGCACCATATGTGTTCTGTGTAATAATGTCGCCTCCGTTTTGTGATTCTGCGCCTGTCGATTTATGCACGCTTAATGTTCCATCTGTGATGTCCCATCCCTTCTCAGGGAATTTGTCTTTGTAAGCACCTCTCCATCCAGAAGTAGTTTTACCATCGAAAAGCAGAGCTACGCCATTTTTCTTTTCCTGCTCTGAAAGCTGGTTAGGTGTCAGGTTCGCCACAAAAATATCGTCGGGTGGAGAAGGTTTGAGGTTAGCAGTTTGGATTCGAATATTCCTCCAACGAATGGTCTTTCCCGCTTCCTCTTCCTTACCAATGGAGTGCACTTGAAGAGCTATAAATCCTTTAGGTGTAAGGTTGTCCACGAGGTTTGCAGTAGCGATGCCGTTAATCCACACTCTCATGACCGGGCCGATACATTCGATACGACATAAATTCCACTCTCCTTTTTTGTACGCGTTTTTCGCTCCGGGATTGTATTCAAGGGTATAAAGCCAATCGCGCCGCGCCTCATCATAAAGTCCACCTGTCCATGCGCGAGGTGACGGATCAATTTCCATTTGATACCCATGGACACGGCCATCCTTGTAGTCGGCCTTGCTCTCACTTCTGAATTGTATCCCTGAATTCATGTCCGCATCCAGTTTATACTCCAGCTCAAGGATAAAGTCGCCGTAAGTCGCCTCGGTGACCATGAACGAATTTGGCTCCTTGAAAACCGTGGTGCCGATTATCTCACCGTTTTTGACCTCATACTTTGCTTTCCCATTTAGTGGTTTCCAACCAGTTAGGTCTTTGCCATTAAAAAGTTTGGTCCATTTTTCCTGCGCCTGAGACACGCTAAAACTTAGAATAAGGACGGCAATGGTTGCTACCCGCCAGTTGTTGTTCATATCCAAATAGGTTGTTACTATAAAAATGACGTCAACCTGTCGGAGTACCCGTACAGGTTTTGTAAATTGAGCCAAGGTAATGGCGATTAAGTATACGATGCATTACCTTTCGTAAAAATTATCCAAGTGAACCGGGAACTGCTAACCGCAATGTTAAGAAGTTACCGCACGGATGCGGAAGATGAGAGAGTGTTCATCCCAAGATTCCTCGCTTTGCTTGAACACCCCGATGCATTTCAACGCACACACCTGCCCGGTCACATCACGGGCTCTTCGTGGATCATTGACCCATCCGGAGAATCCGTACTACTGACGCATCACGCTAAACTGAACAAGTGGCTTCAACCGGGAGGCCATGCTGATGGAGACGAGGATATTATCAGCGTTGCGCGACGCGAGGCGGAAGAAGAAACGGGACTAAAGGGACTGCATCTGGCACACAATGAAATCTTCGACATCGACATCCATACCATTCCTGCGCGTGGAGAGTTTCCCGAGCACCTGCATTACGACATTCGGTTTCTATTTACAGCAAACACGGAGGAACCTCTCTGGTTGTCCGATGAATCTCATGCACTGGCGTGGGTACATGCCAGCAACCTTGCACACCTCACGGAAAACAACACTTCCATGTTAAGGATGGCACATAAGGTAACGTTACTACTTGGTGCTGATCAACAGTAAACCAAACGCAATTACCACAAGCCAAAACTTGTATACACTGAGCGATGGGATGATCACCCACTGCAGTTGCATTATAACAGCCAGCAACACAAGCACAACGGCAACTGCTTTTACAATAGAACGGGTACGGTTACTCATACGCTTAAATAATAAAGATTTTGACAAGCTAATTAGGTGATTGGTAATTATCAATTGTTCGCGAAATTTTCGGGTACCTGGGTGCCTAGGTTCCTGGGTGGCTAGGTAGCCAGGTAGCTAGGTAGCTGACTGAAGATTTTCAATATCTTTAAGATATTTTGCATCGGATCATTGTGTGGAGATATATTTTTAGATGAGTTGTTAGTTATAGCGTAAGACCAAATCACTGTCATGTTGAAACATGCACCTAAAGGCCTCTCCGTGCTGCTCCTTGCTGCATTGACAACTTTTTCTCATTGCTCCTGCCCGGATGATGTCGTGCTGGGAAAAGTGGCGTTCCAAACAGACATGTGGCCATTTCAAGGACATGAAGAATTCACGTTTGTCAATGCAACTGGAGAGGAGATCAGTTTTAGCGGCTCCACGGCAAATGTAGTGCAGAACTCACGGATAACTATGGAAGCTAATTGCGGAACACTAACTCACGATGAACAGTTGACATATTATGATGTAAAATTATTTTCTTTTAAATATCACCTCAATACCTCCGTCTACTTGTCTTATTTTTACAAGATCCGTAATGCCGTTGAAGTACCCTCAAGTCACGTCGATACTGTGTTATATGAGACATTTGATGCGCGATTTGTGAATACCTCCCCGACCGTTAATCCCACGACAGATGATTATCTTACACTGATTATTTCTGACAGGGGAAACTCCCTAACCAGTGATATCACGACCATGTACGACGACTTCAGGGTCATCTCTGACACAACTCTTAATGGGGTTCATTACCACGATTTAATATGCCAAACGAAGAATGCCGGATTCTTCTATAGCAAGATTTATGGCGTAGTGTTGTTCAACTATAACGAAGACTGGTGGTATCTTAAGAGGTAAATCACTCACTACTAGTACCACTCGTCAATCTTATCCGCCGGTTTCCAATTGTCAGTTGACTCAAACTCTTCCCAAAGCAAGTGCGATAAATTCCTAATTAATATATAACCTTCGTTGTCTGGTTCCCATCGCTCATCTTTTTGGTTCTTTGTAATCACACAAAAGACGTAATCCCCGTGCGGTGCATTCACCAATACAACTTCAGACTTTGATTGATCCACCGCGCCTTGTTTTGAAGCAACCTGAACATAAGGTGGTACCTGTGAAAGAGCTTCACTGTCGAAATAGATCCTCGTGAGGTTTCTGTATATTCGTTCACTTGCCCGAGCGCTTATTACTTTTCCCTCCCGGATCTTCACTAACAACTCCGCCATTTCACGCGGTGAAGTTTGACCCCATCCATACTTTGTACGGTTCCCTTCTCGTCCTGGAGTTCTTGAATTGACTCGCGTGATGTTAAATCCGTTTTTGGCAAGCCACTCATTGATAACCACACCTGTACCTGCCAAAGACTGACACCATAAACTTGCTGTATTGTCGCTGGTGGTTATCATCAGCATCAACACCTTGCTAAGGGCGATCTTTTCACCCGATTTGAAGGAACCCAGGATATCAACGCCAGCGTAAAGCAACGAGTCCTTGTAAACGAGTTCAGAATGGTAGTCGATCTCTTTGCGTTCGATTTTTTCAAACATTCCAATGGTGATTGGAATTTTGATCATGCTGGCAGTAGGGAAAATTGAATCGGCGTTTATGGCAACCGTTCTCCCACTCTTCAGATGACGCACATAGATGCCGACGTCGCCGTTAAACTGGTCAGCAAGCGCTTTTAGTTTCGAATAGAGAACCTTATCCTGTTTTTGTGCCCCCGCACTGATATTTATCAGGAGGACAATGGAAACTATTATCAATTTCATACGTTCTTTTTCTCACCCCCAACTTAGGGGTTTGTAGCATCCCGCCAAATAAATTCTAGTTTTGCATTCCCATGGCCGAAATCGGAACTGACATCTTAAAAGCAAAGAACCTCCTTGAGGAAGGCGAGCTCGTAGCCATTCCGACGGAAACGGTCTATGGACTTGCCGGAAATGCGCTCAATGCATCGGCAGTGGCGAAAATATTTACCGTAAAAGGCAGGCCACAGTTTGACCCTTTAATCGTTCACGTCCCGAATGTGAATGCGGTACACGAGTACGTGACTGATATTCCCGAGAAAGCCTATGCGCTCGCGCAAAAATTCTGGCCCGGACCGCTAACCCTGTTGCTAGAGAAAAAATCAATCATGCCAGACCTGGTTACGGCCGGCCTGGAAACAGTCGGAATAAGGTGCCCCGATCATCCATTGACGCAGGACCTCCTTAAGATACTTTCATTCCCGTTGGCAGCACCAAGTGCTAATCCTTTCGGATACGTGAGCCCTACAACGCCGCAGCATGTGAACGATCAGCTTGGCAATAAAATCAAATACATTCTTGATGGCGGAAAATGTGAGGTGGGAATTGAATCGACGATCGTTGGAATGGAGGATGGCGAACCTGTGGTCTACCGCATGGGAGGCCTAAGCATCGAGGATATTGAAGCAGTGATGGGAAAGGTAAGGATCCAAACCCACTCGTCTTCTAATCCAAGGTCACCGGGTCAATTGGAAAGTCATTATGCACCGGCGAAAAAAGTATTTGTTGGAAAAATTGAAGAACTCCTCCTGGAATATCCTGCACATCACGTCGGACTGCTGACCTTTCAAAATGATTTCAACACTCCGAATCAATACATCCTCTCGCCGTCAGGTACGCTTGAAGAGGCGGCTCAAAACCTGTTCGAAGCGCTTCGCGCCTTTGATAAAATGGATGTTGATGTTGTCTTTGCAGAACTCGTTCCGGATGTTGGTATCGGAAGAGCAATCAACGACCGACTTAAGAGAGCAGCTGCAACGGCTGACCGTTGGTAGTTATCCGGTTATTGTGTGGCAATAAGACGAACCGCCTTCATCCTCGAGATTTTCAGTATGCTCAGGGCAACAGTAATAATTGACACAAGTAACACAGAGCTGCCGATCAAAATGAACAGCGTGATGTTCAACTCATCTCGATAGGGAAATGTTTGAAGCCATTTTTCCATCCCAAACCACACCAAAGGACTAACGAGGATT
>DATHIE010000021.1:0-2916 GCA_035316905.1 Chryseolinea sp.
TTACGATTAACGATTATCGCCGCTCGTGACACGTGTTTTTATAATTTTTTTTAAAGAATTTTTTTGCCCTTTCAGAGGGGAATTAATGGGGAATAGTATTGAACATTCAAGGGAGAAATAGAGTGTTTTCCCTATGGTAAATCAGTTCTGCCTTCACTGAGTTAACGACGTTTTCAGAGGGAAAATCTCCTATAGGTCTAAACTGATTCATCCTTATAAATGCGCGTTTTAGCACTATACAAGTTAAAGCAAAGCTTGAAGGATAAGCAGTGGATTTTAGCCAATGTATAAATGATAAAACGATCATGCCGCGAACATTTATGAACGAGTACGATGTGTAGTTTTCATACGATACGATAACTGCAACATTTCACAATACGAAGACGTAACGTTGCGTTCTTGAGAGAGTACATTAGGATAATTTGAATGACACCGCTATTTTTAGGAGGTAAAAACTAGAAAGAGTCCTATCAAAAACAATTCTGATGAATAGCATATTCACAGCCGAGTTTAACTCGAGGTATCTAGTAACAAACAATCAGTGTCTAATTTTTAACTATTAAATTCTAAAAACGCTATGGCAAAAAAAGCGAAGAAAGCTGCTAAGAAGGCAGCGAAGAAACCGGCAAAAAAAGCCGCTAAGAAAGTAGCAAAGAAGGTTGCAAAGAAAGTTGCTAAGAAGGCAGCACCTAAGAAGGCCGCTAAGAAGAAGTCTGCTAGGAAACCCAACGCAGCATTCATGGCACCTCTTACTCCCAGCGCTACTCTCGCAGAAGTGATTGGAAGCAAACCAGTACCAAGAACTGAAGTGATCAAAAAGATCTGGGACTATATCAAAAAGAACGGACTTCAGGACAGCAAGAACAGGAGAATGATCAACGCCGATGCAAAGCTATTACCGCTTTTCGATGGCAAGAATCAAATCTCTATGTTTGAACTCGCGAAAGTGGTCAGCAAGCATGTGAAGTAAATAACTAGTGTGTTATTTAAAGTGGCGCAAGCTTAAGGGTGGTCCTTAATGCTTGCGCTAATTTTTTATACCCACTAGCATAATTTCAACGCGCCGATTTAATTGACATTTGATTAATCCTATCTTTATCAGATGAAGCTTATCCTTATTTCTGTTTTCCTTTTCTCACTATTGTCCCTATCTGCCCAACACAAGGTAGCAAAACCGGAAATTGGTATCGTCGGTGACTTTGAGCAGGATAGCCTTCTTTACGCAAACGGATATAAGTATTTGGTTGAGTCGATCGTGAAATGTTTTTCGCCGATTAAGATTTCAGATGAGCAGTTCGACCTCCGGCTGAAACAATTCCGTAGTCTTCACCTCTCAGTATTCGCAATGAACATTTTTATGCCAGGCGACATGAAACTTGTGGGACCCGATGTAAAGGAGGAAGCTATTCTCAGTTACGCCGAAAATGTTTTTGAACGGTGTCAGCGCGCGGGGGTCTCGATGGTAGTATGGGGGAGCGGAGGAGCACGTCGTGTTCCTGATGGTTTCGATCATAACAAAGCCAAAGAGCAATTCATCAACATTGCCCGTAAAGTTGCAGTGTTGGCAAAAAAATATAAGATCGACCTCGCTCTTGAAAACCTTAACAGTACGGAGACCAATTTTATTAATACTGTCGAGGATGCGTTTGATGTCGTTAACAAAGTAGATCAAAAGAACTTTTGGCTTTGTGTAGATATCTATCACATGCTCATGGAAGGCGAGCAGCCGGCCGTGATCGAAAAGACCAAAAAAAAACTTATTCACGTTGACATAGCCGAGAAACTTAATCGTGCTCCACCTGGAGTTAGCGGTGACGATTTTCGCCCATACCTTTCCGTCTTAAAGAAGATCGGTTATTCAGGTAAGATCGTATTAGAATGCAGGTGGACCGACCTACCCACCCAGCTTTTCTCCGCCAAACGTAACCTGCAAAAACAAATCGACGAGGTGTACACCCCCACCCCCTGACCCCCTCCAGGGGAATTAATTAGTGAGTGCATTCAAGTCCCCTTAAGGGGATTTAGGGGTATCCCCGCGGTCATTCTGCGTCCTTGCGCCTCTGCGGTAAAACACACCCTCGCCCACACACACGACTAGCGGATAACGTTTAACTATTAACGGATTTGGTCTAATTCCCTTTAAATAGTAATATAGCAAGGATGGAAAAAGTAATCGCCCAATCACGCTGGTACCGACTGATACCGATAGCATTTATTACTTACAGCCTTGCTTATCTTGACCGCGCAAATTTTGGGTTTGGTGCTGCAGGAGGGATGGCTGAAGATCTGAAGATCACGGGCTCCATGTTATCTCTACTTGGCTCCCTGTTTTTTCTGGGCTATTTCTTCTTCCAGATACCTGGAGCGTTGTACGCTGCTAATAAGAGTGCAAAGAAGCTGATCTTCTGGTCCTTGATCCTTTGGGGAGCGTTGGCTACTGCTACGGGTATGCTAAGCGACGAGGGGCCACTTATTGTCATTCGCTTCACGCTAGGGGTCGTTGAAAGCGCGGTAATGCCTGCGATGCTAATATTGTTAAGCCGATGGTTTACAAAAACAGAACGATCAAGGGCAAATACATTCCTAATCCTTGGTAATCCCGCAACGATCCTGTGGATGTCTATCCTTTCAGGTTATCTCATTAAGGCTGTCGGTTGGCGCTGGATGTTTATTCTCGAAGGCATACCTGCTATTGTGTGGGCATTCTTCTGGTGGAGGCTTGTCGATGACAAACCAGAACATGCAAAATGGTTAACCGATGACGAGAAGCGCGCTCTCGACGACAAATTGAAACAGGAACAGCAGGGAATAAAGCCGGTGAAGAATTATGGTGAAGCTTTCAGATCCCGTGTCGTGGTGTTGTTGTGTCTGCAGTATGCGTTGTGGAGCATTGGGGTATACGGATTTGTAATGTGG
>DATHIE010000022.1:0-3762 GCA_035316905.1 Chryseolinea sp.
ATCTACTGATAGCGTGACGGCGGAACCTTCACAGAACATCAGGTCACCGGACGCCTGAATTTCTGGCCTTGCTTTTATTTCAACTTTGGCAGGCGTGCGCAAGCTTTCATAATGATGGTCAGCATTTGAAACATAAAAAACTGTATCGCGCAACAAATCAGGTGTCGTGAACTGCGACCCGGAAAAAATTGCCGATCCCCCTGTAAAGTCTTTGTACCAATTGAATTTTCCCGCACCCTCAGCCTTCAGCACTGCGGCGTCACCGTAACATGCCTCAACTGTTCCAACGAGGGGGATAGGGGCTTTAAGTGTGAAATTATACATTGAATCAGCATATATTGCCGAGTTGATCAACACGTCTTTCGTCATTGCAGCATGCAAAGCGAACGCAATCGTGATTTCCTCGCCGGAATTTATTGAATACGGACCGGAGCTCACCGAATGACTGATGTCACCGCCTGTTGTGGCATTGCCCGCCTGAAGCTTTGCCAGGCCAGTGGAAATGCTGATGAATTTTTCGGAATCAGTGAACCCGTCATAAATGCCAAAAGGATTTCCGGCAATAGACGGGTCGTTGTCGATTGCGAAGTAGTTGGCATTTCCGCTCAGAACCTGAATGCCTGCATGTGGCTTGCCTGCTGACTGTGATGCATGGACGTATCCTAATTTTGTATCAGCATCCCAGGAAGCCTTATCGGTAGCTCCTCCCGTCGAAACATCCCAATCGGCAAACAGGCCAAAGTAAAAATCAGTCAATGCGTTAGCTGAAGTATTCTTCACTTTATATTCCAGGATAACAAAATCCCGGTAGGGGGCATTATTCCAGACCATACTCCTGTAAGAGACCGACAATGAAGATAGGGACGGGTCAGGCGCATTTATAAAACTTCCCGTTATTTCGGAGTATGAACGTTCGCCAGGTGTTTGTTTTTTTATTTTAGAACTGGAGTTGAAGTCCTGGTCATAAGTCCCACCTGAAGCCCGAACGTTATTGTTCATATCCGTGGTCGACGTGCCCATGATAAGCCCCATTTCAAACAACAGGCTTTCTTCATTATACAAGAACCCTGAACCACCGGCCTGTGCTGCGGTATTTCCGAAGCCAATCCTTCCGCGCGAAGTAATAGACGTGATGATATTGTTTTCGTTCACGTCGATATATGAAGGTACTTCCAGGCTTATAAGTTGAAAGTCGTTGTAATCACCATCCTCAAAAGTCAAAAGAGCATCAATCCGTGTATCTATTGGCAACGAAGCTGACAAGGTTAATTCAAACGGTGAAGAAATATTTCTTTTTGTTTCATTTTCACCTAAGCTTCCCAGAGCCAGCACGCCGTTAGTGACGTTAACGAAAGGCGATGTTGACGTAAGGGTCACTTTTAATCCACCCGAAGTAGGCTTCAAATAGTTCGTAAAATCAAAATACAAACGTACTGCGTCTCCCGGATCAGGCGTAACGCCCCCTGCGTTTACCATAAGTTGATTGCTTGCACGAACGGAGGGAGATTGAACGGTCAGGGCACGTTCGGCATCGAGCCGCCCCTTTCCTAGTTTATATAAATACGTAGGATTGTTGGCGTAGATACTTTCATCCGCCGAAACACGCAACTGCTCGGCTACTTGCAGCGCGCTCATTGCAGGGAATTTTGACCACACAAGTGCAGCAGCACCCGCGACAATAGGGGATGATATGGAAGTACCAGACTCCAAAGAGTATGAGTCGTTGTAAACAGTCGTTAGAACAAAATAACCCGGCGCAATGACGTCGACTGTCTTACCAAAATTTGAAAACGGTGAACGGACATCGCTTGAATTTGAATTCGCCACGGACACCACATAGTCGTATGATGCCGGATAGATCGGATTTTCAAGATTGCTGTTTCCAGCAGCCGCCACAACCACGCAATTCAGGTCGTGGGTGACATAGGTGATGATATCTTGAGCAATGGTACTGCGGTTATAATTACCCCATGAGCAATTGATAATCCGGGCTCCGTGAGTGGCGGCATACAACATACCTTCGTATGTATTGGATGAATAATCACCGGGAGCCTGATCGTCGGCAAAGTGTTTTGTAAAAAGCAGCTTTGCTTTAAAGCCTATGCCTGAAATTCCAATTCCATTGTCCGTTCGAGCGGAGGCGCATCCTGCCACCATAGTGCCATGACTAAATAATCCTCCCTGATTGACAGACGGGTCATTATCTCCAATAAAACCAGGCGTGCCGATCAATGCAAGAGATGATCCCGAAAAATCCCAACCGCGGTTGTTATCGATGTATCCGTCATTGTTGTTATCAATTCCATCCAGTGGTTCGGAAGGATCGACATAAATGTTTGCCTGCAGGTCAGGGTGGTCAAGGTCGCCGCCAGTGTCTACTACGCCGATTACAATATCTTCATCTACTTCAACCAGGTCCCAGGCCTGTCGCGCTTTAATCAGATCGATAGCATACTGTTGACCCAACATCGGATCGTTTGGTTCTAATAAGGGAGCCGCGGTGTACACAGGCTCGACGGTTTCAAAATAACCTGTGCTATAAAGTTCTTTAATGTATTGCTCAACATCCTTGCTCCCATCGAAGGTCAATTTATAGTAAAGGGAAATGTCAATGCGTTGCCTTCGCGGGGCATTCCGTGCACTGTTATGAGACTGTGTGTTGACGAGCGGATAGATCCCTCGGACATTCAGGTTGTGAGAAATCCTGCCGCCCTGATTTTCGAAAATACCTTTATACTCTTTGTTAAGCTTTACCCAGACCGCCCCTTTCGCGTAATCTGCTGTAGTAAGACCTGCGGGCAGGGCAAATTTTCCTAATTTCTGGCCATAAGAAATCAGCGGTAAAATTGAAATAAGAAAGCAGGCAACACGTCGCACTAACACCGATCAGCTGGTTATCTATTCAAAAGTACGGTTAATACGGAATATCGCCGTTAGGTAAAAAGCAAAGCAGACGACGTGGTGACCGGGCAGGGTCTATCGACTTAGATCATGCCGCGAGCTTTCAACTCAAGGTATTTATTGATGGTGTTTATTGTTAACTCTTCCGGCGCTGTTAGCACCGCCTGTATTCCGTGGCGCAAAAGTTCCTTAACAATGAGCTTCTTGTCAAAACTGAATTTTTCGGCTATCGCCTTGTAGTAGACTTCTTTCAGATTTTCCGCGGGCTGGGTAAGTAATGATTTCATTTCTGTGTTTTCAAAAAAGATAACCACTAACAAATGCTGACTATTCAGGCTTTTTAAGTAAGGTAGTTGTCTTTGCAGGCCATAGATGGATTCGAAGTTTGTAAATAGAAGCAACAGACTTCTTTGCGTTATTTTTCTGCGGATGTGACTATACAAAGCAAAGAAATCACTTTCCCGGTAGGCGGTCTTTTGGTTGTACAGCACCTCCATGATATTTGCCATTTGTTTGCTTTGTCTGCTTGCAGCCACCATCGATCCGATCCTGTTCTGAAAAGTCAATAGACCGGCCTTGTCCGATTTTTTGATAGCAATATTTGAAATGACCAGGCTTGCATTTATCGCGTAATCGAGTAAGCTAAGACCATTGAAAGGCATCTGCATAACTCGCCCTTTGTCAATAAGGCTGTAGACTTGTTGTGAACGTTCATCCTGAAAATGATTCACCATGAGGTGATTTTTCCGAGCTGTGGCCTTCCAGTTGATGGTCCGAAAGTCATCCCCGCTGACATATTCCTTTATGAGTTCGAATTCCATGTTCTGCCCAATGCGCCTGATCCTCTTTATTCCCGCATCG
>DATHIE010000023.1:0-3921 GCA_035316905.1 Chryseolinea sp.
TGTCCCATAACTGAAGCGGAAAAAAACAACGTTGCGGATGACTTTGGGCTGACTGACTTTGATGAACTCGAGATCAAAGGTATATTCGATGTGAGTATTAGCAGGGGCGACGAGTTCGCTGTCGAATTGATCGGTTCTGAGTCCGACAAAGAGAAGTACAAGATATACCGTCTTGGCAGAACGTTGGTCATTGACTATGAACGAATAAGTAAAGATTTCGACTGGGATGTACCAATGATCCACGAAGACGAGATCCGTATCAACATCACTATGCCTGCTTTAGAAAAGATCGAAGCTGAAGGATATGGCAAGATCGAGTTTGAAAACTTCGAATCAGACAATATCGATATTGACCTCAGGGGACCTGTAAAACTCAGAGGAGATATTAACACGCGAGACCTTGTCATCAACCTTACAGGGAAATCAGAGGCAGATTTGTCTGGTCACGCGACCAATCTTGATGCTGAATTGCAGTTTGCCTCAAAGCTGCGTGCCTATAATCTGGAAGTAGAAGACGCTATTGTTGAGGCATCGGGTGCTTCATCAGCAAAAGTTAACGTAAGCAAAAGCCTCGAGATGGAAGAAGGGTTGGCAAGTGATATTGACTATCGGGGTAATCCGCATGTAATTAAAAGAGATTAAAAAACCCTCTCACATATGATCATATTCTTACTGTTCCTCCTGGTCTATTTGATCAACCTGATACTGTAAAATTTTCTGAACGGTAACTGGAGAAGTTGTACTTTTATCTCATGAAAAAGCTTGTTCTGATATTGGCTTTTTTCGGTATTGTTCAGTTTACTAAAGGCCCAAGAGAGGGAATTCAAGGACAGGTCTTCTGGGTCAGCGGCAACCAAATGCCTGGCCCCGGCAAATCGATCCCCGCCGAGCAGGGCGTCACCCGTGAGATAATCGTTTACAAAGCTGCCACGTTACAAGATGTAGGGCAACAGGATCAGTTTTTCAATAATGTGAAGACTGAGCTGGTGACCAAAGTGTGGAGCAAAGCGGACGGATCCTTCAAGATCAAACTGCCTCCGGGCAAATATTCAGTATTTACACAGGAACCGAAAGGCCTTTTTGCTAACATAATCGACCAAAATGGATGCGTAAGCTGCGTTGAAGTGCGTCCCAAGAAGTACTCCTGGGTCGCAATTACGGTGGATTACGAGGCGGCTTATTAGCCTGAATTAAATTCCCTGGTCTGCGCAACCCCGTTTGCAAAACGGGCATCTTACCTTCGAAACCCTTTTAATGCATTTAAAGATTTACCGGGCCAAAGAAGACGAATTGATCAAAGGATGCCTTCGGCGCGAACCCAGCGCCCAGAAGCTGCTCTATGATTCCTTTTCGTCAAAAATGTATGCTTTGTGCTACCGCTATGTGAAGAATTCCATGGAGGCAGAGGATATTCTTGTTACTGCCTTTGTAAAGGTTTTTGATAAGATCCAGCAATTCAAGAGCGAAGGAAGCTTTGAAGGATGGATCAGAAAGATTGTTGTGAACGAAGCCCTCACCTTTCTAAGAAGAAACAGGTCCATGTACCTGGAAACAGACCTGGAACAGGCCGACCGCGAGCCTGATTATAATGCGCTGAGCGATCACCTTGAGGCGGAAGACTTATTAAAGATGATACAGGAGCTTCCCACAGGTTATCGCATCGTCTTCAACCTCTACGCTATTGATGGATACTCACACAAGGAAATTGCAGAACAACTTGGAATCAGTGAGAACACATCTAAGTCACAACTCAGCAGGGCCCGGACATTCCTGCAAAAACTATTGATTGAACAAAATTGGATCGAAAACAAAAAAATAAGCAGCGATGAATCAACAACCTGATGAACTCTTTCGCGAAAAACTGGAAGGTTATCAAAAGCCTGCTCCAGCTTCTGCGTGGGAAAAAATTGCCGCCGCCCAATCTAAAAAAAACGATAAGTGGCTCTGGCTGAAAATCGCTGCATCAATTGCGTTAGTAGCCGTCGTTGGCTATATCTCATGGCCTGACACCAACACAGAAGTTCTGTCCAAAGAATCGCTGACAAAACCTGCGGAAGAAAAAACTTCAGAACAAGTTCCTGCGAGTGACGAAAAATTAGCTGATGTAAAAAAAGAATCACAACCATCAGCGACGTCTGATCAGCCATCAACGCAGACTTCAAAACAAAAAAAGACAAATAAAAAAATGGCTCCACCAAAGGTTGACGTTAAGAAGTTGAACGTGGCGGACGTGGTGGAGGAAGAAATATTGCCTTTACAAAACGAGACACACGAAGAAATAGCATTAGTTGAAACTGTTACTCAACCTCAACTCGAAGATACTCCTGTCGTAACAAAAGTGGAGGCACACAACATGACTCTTGTATATAGTGCGAAAGATGTTGAAGAATATTTAGATAAAAAATCCTTAGCTGAAGCAACCTCCGATAGCAAGAAGTCATCTACGTTGAAGAAGCTGTTAAAGAAAGCCAATGATCTTACAAACAATCAAGATCCATTCGGCGAACTAAGACAGAAGAAAAATGAAATTCTGGCGCTGAATTTTAAAAGTGAAAAGCAACGTGGACAAAACAAGTAAATGTGTATGCTCAGGAGGATTCTACTAACGCTATTGCTAGGCGTCAACTTAATAGCAAATGGTCAGCAAAAAGGTGATACGATAGTTGTCGAACTGGCAAAGTCAAGCAAAGTAATTTTTACAATACAAGACCGGGCCGACCTCGAGATATTAAAGCACTATGACTTTCAGGAGCTTTTTCAGGATATTCTGACCAAACTGGAGAGCAACGATACGACCGCACTCGCAAAGCGGGACTCTCTGGAAACCGAAGAGGAAATTGCCAAAAACGACAATGAAGAGGAAGAAGATTGGAACCTTCATAAGAATGAAGACTACGATGATGATGATGATGATGACGAATGGAGTAATTATCACGTCTACAACGGAAACCGCTGGGGCCGTACGTGGCAGTCTTTCAATTTCGACTTCGGTACTAATAACTATTTAAGCGATGGCAAGTTTCCGAATAGCAACGACGAACTTTATTCAGTGAGACCATGGGGATCATGGTATATCGGGCTGGCATCCATTCAACGAACTCGCCTGGCAAAGAAGTTTTTCCTTGAATGGGGAATCGGCGTGAACTGGTATAACTTCAAATTCGAAGAGGACAATGTCCTGATACAAAAGGATGATAACGGAACACATTTCGTAGAAGATATGCGCGACGTTAGTTATAAGAAAAGCAAGCTTACCGCTTCTTTCCTAACGGCCTCGCTTATACCGGTAGTTGATTTTGGAGACAATAGCCGCAAAGCCCGGATCTGGGACGGTTATCACAACTCGTTTCGGGTAGGACTCGGGCCTTACATTGGCTATCGCATAGAAAGTCATTCCAAACTTGTGTACAAGGACGACGAAAAGGAAAAGGACAAGGAGCATGACAGCTTTTATCTTAACAACATCCGCTGGGGACTCCGTCTTCAACTCGGATATCGATCTACTGACTTGTTCTTTAACTATGATATCAATGAGTTGTTCGTCGAGGGCAAGGGTCCAAGTCTGAATGCCTTCAGCTTCGGAGTAATATTCTAAACGGCTTGGAGTGAGCAGTCAATACCTGAGTATTGACATATTGAGTGTTGGGTGTTGAGTGTTATTCGCCGCGAGCCCCGCCTACACCGCAAGACATGACGTCCGAAAAAACACTCAACACTCAATATATCAACACTCAACACTAAGGGGTTTTCTGCCAATGAATCGAAAAGTTAGTAACGCATAGCCCTGGGTAGGACCACTACTCAGGGCTTTTCATTTCCTAACACTTGTTTGCGAATTGTTGTTATACCAACATTCCCCCTGGAACTTGCCGTTATCCGGGTGGACCTGGCCTAAAATTTTCAGGCTCACTAACGGATAAA
>DATHIE010000024.1:0-12539 GCA_035316905.1 Chryseolinea sp.
GGTTAGCTCATTAAATTGCGGGAGAAGCAAAACAACAACTACGATAGCAACCGTTAGCGATAAAAAAGCCATCAGAATTGATTCGCTGAGAAACTGGAAGATCAATACATTCCGGTTTACTCCCATCGTCTTCTTTATACCGACCTCTTTCATCTTTCTGGAGGCCTGGGCGGTCGACAGGTTCATGAAATTGATGCACGCAATCGCCAGGATGAACACGGCTATCATCGAAAACAACCACAAATACTCTATTCGACCACCAGCTTGCACACCATTTTCAAAGTGTCCGTGCAGGTATTTGTCTGAATAGCGGCTGACAAACAAGGTTGCTTTGTTTTCGGGGTCTTTCTTGAATAGGTGACCAGAAATTTTTTTATTGAATTCGTTAATCGAAGTTCCTTTTTTCAGAATCAAATAAGTTTCTGCAGGCCCCGCATTCCATTGATCTGCATACCGGTCACCTTCAAGCAATTTTTTGAAATTGAAAACGATATCAAACTGGAATGTGGAATTGGCGGGAGTATCCTGAAAAACGCCTGATATAAAGAGTGGTCCTTCAAAATGCATCCGATGGTTAAAGCCGAATGTTTTGCCAATAATATTATCAGTGGTATTAAACACTTTTTTCGCCAGCCTCTCGGATATAACAACACCATTCTTATCGGCCAGCACCTGATCCTTATTTCCCTGGATAAGTTCAAAAGAAAACACATTGAAATAATCCTTACTTGCAAATATGCCTTTTGCCTTTATTTGTTTATCCTCGTAAACGATGATCCCTTCTCCGCTGAACCAATCTCCAAATGTATTGACCGATACTGCGTATTCAACCTCAGGCATTTCGTCCAATAGCGACTCGCCCAATCGGGCCGGTGTAGATTCCCCCGTTTTAATTCCATCGGGCCGTTGAACATTTCTCAACACCTGATAACGCTGATCATCTTTTTGATGAAATCTGTCTACCGACAATTCATCGGCTACCCACAGGTAAATCAACAATGCACAGGCAAGACCGGTGGAAAGTCCAAGTAGGTTGATGAGGAACGAACTTTTATAGCGCAAAACATTCCGGTAAATAATAAGGATATTATGACGAAACATAACAACAGGATTAGTGTGATAATTTGTTTCAAATCAATGTATAAACTCCCGCCTGAGGCATTGGTTACGCCCCAGATGAATTTTAATTTGTAAAGCCTCTTGTGGCAAACACCACTGATGAAGGGAGAAAGAAAAACAGGCGTGTTGAATTACTCATCCACGATGGACAATACGCTCGCTGCCGGTAGGACTTATTTCCATTAAAGAAAGAACGGGCGACCAAATCCACGCTTGCCGAAATCAATATTGTTTAATTGGTAACTTTTTAATGGTTGGTTGCATAGTGCAGGGTAACAACGCCTGACTTCAGAGTTTTTGTGTCTAATAGTTTCAGGCTGCTTTTTGTGATGTTGCTTTCGAACGCGCTGATACCATTACCCAATATAACTGGGTGTACAGTCAACTTGTATTCATCAATCAGGCCCAGGTTCATAAAAGTGGCGGCGAGCCCGGGACTACCAAATATTGCCAGGTCTTTTCCGGGCTGTTGTTTCAGCTTTGCCACCTCTTCGGCAATATTGTCTTTTATCAGCCGGGTATTATTCCAGGTTACTTCGTTCAGGGTTTTTGAAAACACAATCTTAGGTACGTTTTCTACCCATTGGGCATGTTCCAGCGCTTGCTTAGGGGCATTGGGTTTAGTCAAAACGGTTGGCCAGTAACTTTCCATCAATTGGTAGGTGGTTCGCCCATATACTGATGAACCTACAGTTTTAACCAGTTCATCGGCGTATTGCTGTAGTTCTTCATCATAGGATAAAAAATCCAGTTTGCGGTTTGGGTCTGCTGCAAACCCGTCGAGGGATACATGCATAAATAGGACTACTCTTCTCATTTGATTGTTGTTTTATTTTGTTTTTAAAAGTCTTTATAGCACCGACATATATGTTAACTGCTCAACAGCCATTGATCCTGAAGTACACGAAACGACGCACCCCAGTCAGAAGAATGGATTTCTGTTGCTAGGTTAGTGGTTGAACAAAGTTACAACGGACGGGTTTCTCACGTCTGGGGCATTTGCGCCAATATAAAGGGCAGTTTGCGACTATTTGCACCTGTGCAAAGCGAGGATAACATAATAGACGGAAAAGGGACCGAGAAATATGGTTGAAGAAAAACTTCAGCAAGTCGCAGGCACGAATAAACCAAAACTCTTTTTACTTTTTATTTCTTTTGAATGCGCTGAAGTTCTTCGTCCAGGATGGGGACAGCGAGATTGCTAGCCTGAATACCTTGGGAAACACAGATCTTGAATACTTCCATGATCTCCTCCATCGTGACGCCGAGCTTCAGCGCCGATTGAATGTGCCGGCGTGTTCCGGGCGCATACATATGCGTGAATGACACATCAACGGCGATGCTTAGCAGCTCCGCGAACTTCGGCGTGAATACACCGCTTGTGTAAACCGGGAGACTCGCTGCGATGATTGCTTCCGTCCATGCGGGATCCATCTCATAAAATGCGTCCCATGCTGCATTCCATTGACCCGCACTCTTCATCTTGTCGCACACTGGCGTCGCTGCTGGTTGCTTAAGCTTCGGTTTCACTCCGGCCGCCTTCGCTTCTTCTAATAGAATGGGCGAGCCTAAACTTGCAGTATGGATCGACAAAAGAGAAGCTATCTTAATGACCATGAGAACCTCCGCGCGAGTCGCACCAGCCTCGAGTGCTCCACGGATGTGGCGGCGGGTTCCATCGACACTCAGGTTTGTACAAGCAACATTGACAGCAAGGCTGATGAGTTCAACATCTTTACTCGGCAGGATATTACTCGTCCACGGATCATTGGACATCTTGAGGCACTGACCAACGAAGACTGGGTCCCATTCACGAAACTTGACTAGCGCTGCGATGTCCCAAGGACCGTCGGCTGTAGCAACGGCCTCCTTTGGGGTTGTTGAGTCCGCTGCTTTCTTACGTTGAGCCATAGCGGTTCCGGTAAGCACCAACAACATCAACAATACCAAGATTTTCGTTTTCATATTTTAATGATTAGTCTAAACACTCTTAATGTGAATCATGCCAACGCCAACGCTACAGTTATCTCCAGGATGGCCCAATAGTATGATTTTACTTTTTCACTATCTAAAGTTAATTTATTAAATAGATAAAAACGGATGGCAAGGAAATTTGCCTAGTCGCGAACGCATCCCCCGTCATAAATGCTTTGACTATCTTTGAATCTGATAGGAATTAAGAAACATGACTATTCAATATGCTTCAGAGCTTGCGGGAACATTCTTCTTCGCTGTGTCCGGTGTCCTTGCTACAGAGGACAAAGATCGAAACTGGTTTGGTGTTGCTTTCACTGGTTTTGTAACGGCAATAGGTGGAGGTAGTTTGAGAGACATGTTGTTAGGAAGCTATCCCCTTGTCTGGATCGGGGATATCAATTTCTTGTATGCCATCATCGTTGGATTGGTCACTGCTTTTATTTTCTTCAATGGATTGGCGCGGCTAAAAAGGACGATGCTGTTATTTGATATGGTTGGGATCGCACTGTTTACAATTGTCGGAGTGGAGAAAGCGCTAAGCCTTGGTGTGAGGCCTGAAATCGCAGCGATCATGGGTATGTTTACAGCAGTGATGGGAGGAGTCATAAGGGACACGCTAGCAAACAAAACTCCAATAATTTTCAATAAAGAAATCTACGCAACGGCTTGCCTTGCAGGCGCTATACTTTACCTTGTTCTCCACACTTTCTATGTTCCGAGAAATATTAACATACTCATCTCATCGGCAATGATTATCCTCATCAGGATATTGGCAATCAAATTTCACATTGAGTTGCCGAGGCTGAAAGGACCATCGTAAGGACTTGTTAAGTGGGCAATGGCAACATGCTGTGAGCAAAATTGCATCGCTAAATTATTCCCGTTCAACCTGTCGGGCATAGCCAGTAAGAGACTACTTCAGCAACCAACCCACTACTTCCTCCATAAATGGTGCGCATTGGTAATCAGTAACGTCCTGCCAGCTGTTCATATAAAGTGATGCCATTCCTTCGCCCATGGCAATGACCTTGCCGGCTCCCTTTGTTTCCGTGTAAACGCCGATGGGATTTGTGTCGGACGCGTTGCTAAAGGCAAAAGGTGTCCCTCCTTCTACCAAACGTGCGCCGTGAGAAGGGATCGAGTATTTCTGCTTGGTGATCTTGCTGATTATGGAGTGACCTCCAGAGGATTGGTCAGGGCTGTCGGAGGTGAAGGTGATACCGAAAGGTTTGACGATGTCATTTACGTTGGCCTGCGCGAGCGTGGACCAGTAGTCAACCTCCATCACAATGAACAGAGCGCCGCCTTTCTCTACGAATTGTTGGATCGCCGCACACTCCTCGCTGGAATACTTTGCAGAAGGAGTGTGTATAAAGAGCATGTCGGATTTGGATAGCGCACTTGGAGTGATGGGTGACTTCACGTAGCCGAGCACAGCCTTGTGAGTGGCGCCGTTTTTGGAAAGCTCCCCTGTCATGTATTGCAGCCGGTCCGTAGGGACAAGGTCGGTGGAGATTTTATCGGCAGGATCGCTGTAGAATTTCTGGCCATGCCCCACATCGACAAGGATTTTCTTCTGCTGTGCCGACAGTTCGATGTAAATAGAGTTCAAAACCACAATAACTAGTGCGGTCGTTGTAAGTGCTTTCATTGGTAATGCTTTATGCTGGCAGTTCAAGCATCGTGCCGTAAGCGAATGCGGTTTTCGGCGTGTTTAGCGGTTCGTGCGCAGCCACACTGTTCGCAATCGAGCGAAAATCATCCGCTAATGACCAACTTGCCAACCCAGTATGTTAAGCGTTACGGATTTTTGTCCGCTTGTTTGTCCTTAGGACTCCTTCGGAATTGCGCGACCCCATCCAACGCATTGACTAACAGTGTTGAGCACATTTTGTATCGAAAAATAATGCCCTTGCTAACGCGATACTGCCTTGTTATTTAGTCTGATACTTTCATAGCCAACGAAACTCAGATTCAGGTCGCTAGATTCCTCGGCTTTCACCTTGAAGTTACCATCCAAATCAGATACTGTTCCGGTTGTGGTTCCGGCCACTATGATATTAACACCTGGAAGCCCATTACCTTCTTCATCGTAGACAACGCCAGACCATTCACCCTTGTCATAACTGGCATTTACTTTAAAATTGGAGTTTATCGGTTGCACCGCCAAGGGGTTAATAGATCCTCGCGCAGGGCTCTCTTTTACGCTTTCGTCAATCTTAAACATAATGGGTACAACCATCCGTACCCGAACAGGCTTTCCGTTTTGACTGCCAGGCTTGAACGAAGGAGTATTGCGTATAGCCCTAAGCGCTTCTTCATCGCAGCCTGCACCAATGCCTTTTATAATCTCCACATCCGAAAGAGATCCATTTTTATCTACAACAAACTGAACGTCCACACGGCCTTCAATACGTTTTTGCAGGGCCTCGGAAGGATAGCTTATTGCGTCTGTGATATGTTTATTAAAAGCATTGATTCCCCCTTTAAATTCTGGCATCTGCTCCACGATAACAAAAATATCTTTGTTCAATTTGTGGCTTTCGCTGTTAGTAACATCTGATTTCTGCTCTTCGCTGCAGGCAAATACGGTGAAGAGAACGGCGCACAATACAGATAAAGCTCCCAATTTCCATGGGCTCACTTTTTTTGTTTGTTGTTTCATTGCTATTAATCGTTTTAGAATTAAACCATCATGAAATGAACTGACCACGCCTAATCCATTTAGTTTCAGCGTAGAACTGATCAGTATAGACGAATATTGGTCAACACTGTACGATCTAAGCACGTACGCATCTGCCTGATATTCGTGTATTTTTTTAATTTCCTTATTGACAAACCATGCTGAGGGAAGCCACCAAAAAGATGCTTTAAACAGCTGAAGGAAAATAATATCGTAGGTATGCCCTAAAGAAGCGTGTGCTTTCTCATGCTCCAGCATTACATGATATGCCTCGTCGTCTTTGTCAATGTCTTCGCTAATGAAAATCCAATTGAAAAAACTAAAACTCGTTTTACCATTCTGGATCTTGTGGACGTAAAGGCCTCCCAATTTCCCGTAGTTACTCTTACGACGCAGGTATGCGAGGTAGAGCACATTACTAAGGAATCTGCCTAAGAAGAATACGCTGATGGCAATGTATAGATAAACCAAAAGGTCAAGGCTCCAGATAGGCGCATCTTCCATCGGTCCGATGGCTACCGAACCGGGTGAAATTATGTCCGCAGGCATAACATCAATAGTCCTTTCGCTATTTAACAGCCTGGGTAATTTGATTAGTGGAATGATAAGTGCAAGCACCACAGAGGCTATTAGATAAAACCTCATTGTGTTGTATTGCCGTTCTTTTCTCAAGAAGAACCAGTACGCCAGGGTCAAGGCAAGGTGTACTGCTGCAAGTTCGATCAGGTAATTGCTCATGACTTCCTGGATTTAAGTTTTTTAAGATCTTTAAGAAGTTCCTCCAGTTCATTCAGCGTTAGATTATTCTCCTTAGTAAAGAATGAAACCATCTGTTGATATGAGCCGCCGAAGTATTTCGTTACAAAACCCTTCATAAACGCTTTGGTATAGCCGGCTTTTGTGATCAGAGGATGATACATATGGGACTGACCATGTGCTTTATGTCCGACAAAACCTTTTTGTTGAAGTATTCGCACTATCGTAGAAACAGTGCTGTATGCTGGTTTTGGATCTGGCAATTCTTCAATGATGTCCTTCACAAATGCGGACTTCATCGTCCATAAAACCTGCATAATCTCCTCCTCTGCTCTTGTCAGCTCTTTCATTTTCTGATCCATTGCTATCTGATTGAATTCTGAATCCAAACTAAAACTTTAGTTTGGATTACGCAAGTATTCTCAGCTAAATATTTAGTTGGGTTTTTTACCTATCGGGAAAAACAGGGTTTCAAATAGAATAGATTGGTGTTCTTAAGTCGTCCAACTTTATCGTATTCGTACTACAACTCGCTTACCTTCTGCTGAACGTATTTGTAACCAATCGTCGTCGCTGTTAACGCTGCTGAAAACGATGGATCTTCCCATCGGCGCACAGGTAAAGTTCATTGTTTTGGTCTACACCAAACGACGCAATGTGCAGGTCCGACGCGGCGAGTTTAGTAACGACAGGGTTGTTTACGCTCGATGGATCAAGCACCCAAATATTTCCGCTACCGTAATCGGCAAAAACGTATTTGCCTTTCAACGCTTGCAGTGCCGCCCCGCGATAGACAAATCCACCTGTCACCGAAACTCCCTCACCCCTATCGTATTCCCAGATGGGCAGTAGTAGCCCGGAAGTTTTACATCGGCGAGATGGTTCATAACAATGCTTTCCTTCCATGGTGTTCCACCCATAGTTGCCGCCTTTCACAATAATGTCGATTTCTTCATATGCGTTTTGCCCTACGTCGCCCGTCCAAAGACTTTTGGTGACTGCATCAAAACTGAACCGCCAGGGATTTCTCAAACCAAAAGCGTAAATCTCCTTTCGATAGTCACTGCTTCTAGCAAAAGGATTATCGGCAGGAATAGCATAATGCATTCCGTTTGATTCGTGATCGACATCAATACGAAGGATTTTACCGAGTAATGCAGCCTTGTCTTGTCCGTTGCCGTGTGGGTCTCCACCAGAGCCACCATCACCAGTAGCAATATATAAGAATCCATCAGGGCCGAATGATACCTGGCCGCCGTTGTGGTTGCTATAGGGTTGACGGAATTCCAAAATTACGAACTCACTTGAAGGATCTGCTTTATCAGCATCCGACGAGACTTTGAATCTGGAGATCACCGTGCGATTGGGATTTGATGCGGTGTAGTTCACATAAAAATATCCATTCGATTTATATTCAGGATGAAACGCAAGGCCCAGTAAGCCCTCTTCATTGCCGCTGTCATCCACTTTGCTTTTGATATCGAGAAAAAGTTTTTTCGCGGAGGTAGTTGCTTCGTTCTGAAAAACATGAATTTCTCCTGGCTGATCGACTACAAATATCCGGTTTGTATTATCACCTGGATGCTGAAGATCAACCGGGCGTTGAAAAGATAATTTCGGAAAAGCAACAACGATTTGATAGGCAGGTGTGGCTGCAGACGTTCGATCCCTGTCCTGTCCGCAACCCTCCCAGGCAGGCGAGATTAGCAAGGAGAAGAGCAAACGCCAGTAGACGCTTAGTGATTTCATTGAGGGTATTTGGGAAGAAGGTAATATAAAGTAAGCTTTATAAATATCTACAATTCATCAGACAGACAAAAGGCGTGATGTAGGGCAATTTCACGTATGATCGATTTGAAACTGAAAAAGATGTACATTTGCGAGACTTATCATCATTGAATCCCTCATATCTATTCACAATCAAATGACCCTTTTTTAAAAAGGCTATCAAGACAACCTGTTTTGAGAAACTTTTTATTCTGACGATCAAAAAACTTATGACGACCAAGGAAGAACTGCTGAATGAACTGACCATGAATTCTTATGTTACGCTCAAACCGTCACCCATAGCAGGAATTGGTGTCTTCGCTATCCGCGATATTCCTAAGGGAACCAGGACGATGTTCAGCAAGCCAGACCTGAACGACAGATGGATTACCGTCGGCATGGACGAAGTTCTGGCCTTGCCAGAACATGTACAGAAATTGATCGGAAACTTTTGCCTCTTCGATAAGGAAAACTATTTTGTTCCAGACCACGGATTTAAGAAAATTGATATGTGTCTTTTTCTGAATCATGCTGATAATCCGAACGTCATTTCTCTTAACGACGGCTCTTACTTTGAAGCTACGAGGGACATTCTCGCTGAAGAAGAGTTATTGATCGACTACGATACGATAGTGGAGGATAGCAAGTAGCGAGCCTTTTTCACCGCAAGGACGAGAGGAACGCAAGGACTCGCAACGGCCTTCTATTCTTTACATTAGTTTGCTGTAAATGGATTTCGATTCCTTGAATCAGTACCACTTAAACACCCTTAATCCTGCAGTGAATGTAACAAGTCCTATAGCACATAAAATGCTAACAGGTCGCAGCACCTCCATAAATCCAGCGTCTTCTATAAATATTGACCGGATGGAATCAGCCACAAGCGTTAGCGGCAATGCCTGGATAATTGGTATAGCCCAGTCGGGAAAATTATGGTAGTTAAAAAATATTCCGGAGAGGATCATCATCGGAAGCGTAATGGCATTGATTAGGCCGTTGGCCACCTCTGTCTTGGAAGTTCGCGACGCCATCAGAATAGCGATACCGGCGAAAGCAAAGATGCCAGCAAGAAACACCGCTATAAATGCAGGAATACTGCCAGTGATACGTGTTCCAAAATAAAGGTAACTGAATAAGATCAACAGGATCGTTTCAAGGGATCCAAGAACGATCCTCGTAATCATGTGTGAAGTGAAAAATACAGTTTTCTTAAGCGGAGTTGCTACCATTCTTCTCAACAGTTTTTTCATCCGGCTTTCTATCAGAGACCAGCCGATGCCCCAGATGCATGCGTTCATAATGCCTAACGCTATCATTCCCGGAATCAAGAAATCGATGTAACGAGTCCCAGTAGCTTGCAACGGATCTATAGACGTGTTCTTTGCACTTACGTCAGCAATACTTCTTTCCAGGATAAGGTGTGTGAGCTGCGCATCTGAATTAAGCGGATCAAAATGATATATTAAAGAATCATCTTTGACTTCGATAAAGAGAGTGATCACGCCTCGTTTGACAGCACGGATAGCTTCCGGCTCTGACGCTTTCTGAAATCTGACCCTGTACACATTACCTGTTTCCTCGCCCAATACCTTTTCACCTGTAACTTTTTCCGGGATGACCGATTCTCCTATTACATAAACTGTTCTTAACGATTCGCCTTTTTTCGAAAAAGCAATACCGAGCACCCATGCCATGATAATAGGAAAAAGCACGGCCCAGAATAAGATGGCCGGTTCCCTGAAAAAGGTTTTGAAATGAACCAGGATAAGTTGAATGAGGCTTTTATTCATGGAGATGTCGTCCGGTCATTGAAATAAACAGATCATCGAGTGTCATCTTGCGTGAAGAGAGTTCAGATACTTTTATATTCTTCGCTTTGGCCGCGCTGATAACGGACGGAAGTACTTCAGCAATATTGTCTACAAAGATCTCAGCTCTCGACTGACCCGTGAGCCATTTCAGTTTCTTAATGCCGGGAAGGTTCAATGTTGAAATATCAAAATCATTTTCAAACGCAATCTCGATCAGGTCTCCTTCTCCGTGCCTGGCGTTCAGTTCATCAAGCGTGCCCGAAGCTATAAATTTACCCTTGTCCATGATCAGTATTCTTTCACACAGATACTCCGCCTCTTCCATGTAGTGTGTCGTGAGTATCATGGTGGTGTTGAAATCGCTGCGAAGTTTTTCAAGGATCTTCCAGATCTCGCGCCTTGCTGCCGGATCCAGACCTGTGGTAGGCTCGTCAAGCAAAAGTATTTTGGGGTTATTCAGAAGCGCAATACCAATAGCAAGACGTTGTCTCTGTCCTCCGGATAAATTAACAGTATAGGCTTTCCCTTTTTCCTGCAGGTTTATCAGCTCCAGTATTTCCTCGGTTCTCTTTTGATCCAGTCCGTAAAAGCTTCCAAATAGATTCAGCGTTTCTTCCGTGGTGATCTTGTCAATGAACTTTGTTTCTTGAAGAGAAAGTCCGATCAGGCGATGAAGGCTATTCGCGTGTTCCTTCCAGGTCTTGCCGAGTATGGAAATAGTCCCACGATCTGGCTTCTGGATACCTTCGATCATCTCGATCAGCGTGGTTTTGCCTGCCCCATTCGGTCCGAGCAGGGCAACGAACTCACCTTCATAGATAGTCAAGCTGAGACTATTAACTGCAGTGATATCCTTAAACGTTTTGGTGACTTCAGTGATCTCGATGGTGGGGGTCTTCTCCATTTACGCTCAATATAGGCATGAGAAATAAACGCACCAAGACCTGAGCAAGTGGATGATTAGGAGTTAGGAGTTAGGAGTTAGATGTGGGGAATGGGTGGTGAATCAATTGAACCAAACAGCATAGCCCTGCTTCCTCAGGTCCCATGCAAGTTTTTCTTCCATTATCAAAGCCTCTTCCCTGGTCATAGGTTTCAGGTTGATATGTTCGTATAAACTCGGACGTAAATAGGTTCCGTATTTCTGCACCATTTTAGCAGCCAGCTTGTGACCTTTTTTGTTCACGTATCCAGTTCTATGTTGCTCAAATCGTTCTTTCGGAGTCTTACTCGTCATGCCTACGTAAAGACACTGAAGTACACCATTGAATTGTGGATTGGCGGTGCGGAATCTTGTGCTTTCCGTAAAAATCTTTTTCGAAAGTTCTATCACGTAAACGCGATACCTCATGATATGCTCATTTCTATTTGACCTTTTCCTTTAATGACTTACTGAGTTCGCGAATAACGCCCGCCTTATCTTTTTTAATCTTTTTTCCCAGCTCCTTCCGTGGGCAATTTTCATTGTACTTTGCTCCCCAATCCATGATTTCAATTACGATAGGTAATAAATCGGCTCCTTTTTGGGTAAGGCAATAAAGGTATTTGGACTTGTTCGTGGCCGCAACTTCTTTCATTAGGATCTTCTCCCCTTCCAGAATATTCAGCCTGTTAACAAGAATATTGGTCGCAATCTTTTCCTCCGAATCTAAAAACTCACTGTAAGACATTTTTCCTCTCAGCATGATGTCTCTGATGATCAACAGCGACCATTTGTCCCCAAAAACATCGAGGGAACAGCTTATCGGGCAATCAGATCTCTTTTTATCCATGTCAATAAAGTTCTTGCATAATGCAATAACTTTTTATATTTGTACTTGCATTTTGCAACAGCTAATTTAAACCAAAAATTGAAAAAAGCATGGATAATCGAGCGGCAACAAGAAAACTTCTTGAAACGTATTACAAGGGTTTCGCAGAGAAGGCCAATTGGGAAAGCACAATTGCAGATGACTTTCAATACATTGGCGGAGACATGAACAACACGCAGCCGGTGGTCGGGAAACAAGCTTACGTGGAAATTATCAAACGGTTCTCGCAGAGATTTCAATCAATGAGAGTGAAGCAAATGATAATTGAGGAAGACAATGCAAGTGTTATTGGAAATTATGACTTTCAATTTCCTAACGGCCGTAAAATAAATGGCAACGTCTCTGAAATTTGGACAATAAAAGATGGGAAACTGCAGTCGTTGACTTTGTATTTTGATACCCTCACCTTTATGACAAACTTAAAGTGAGTGTTAAAAGTCACATGATCACTTCCTCATATCCACTCTTGATGATAGTGGACATGATCTTGGAACGGACGATACCAACAATGGAATTCCGTGCATGAGCAGGTATGATGATAGCTTGTCCGGCATCCAGGGGAAAGGATTTGGCGTCGATCACTACTTCCGTCTTCCCTTCAATTACCAGTATGAA